>DPSW01000423.1:2481-2658 GCA_003527145.1 Clostridiaceae bacterium
CTCATACTCTTATCATCATGTATCCTATTCTTATACGAACCCGAATAAACGCAGTATTCACATCTCAAATTGCATTGCTGAGTTAGCTGTAAAGTTATGGAGCTCAGCCTATTTTTTATCACATACGGAAGCAATGAGCTAAAAGAATGCTCCATCTTTTCTACTCTTTTTGACGAT
>DPSW01000059.1:0-150 GCA_003527145.1 Clostridiaceae bacterium
GCATACTGGCATTATCTTATTTTATTGGAGTAGTACCAGGATTGGCAAGCATAATGAACATGTACTTCATCGGATTTTTTATTGATTTGATAGATAACTCGGGTTTCTACAAGACTCCGGACACTATTTTAGGGAAGCTTTTTCTGCTTA
>DPSW01000059.1:195-2880 GCA_003527145.1 Clostridiaceae bacterium
CGTTTGGTTGATAAGAGGTGCTATTGAGCTCACAGTGCTTACCATAGGATACTTGCTCGGAGGTCCAATAGGTGTAGGCACTTTGATCATCGCCTTTACGATAGGTCTCTCTGTTCAGTTGGCTTTCAAATTAGGAAAATATGATTCCAAATCAGTTGAGCATGAGAACTTACTGATGATGGCTGATAATCTTAAGAAAAAACAAGAGGAGCATATATGATAAAAAATTGTGGCACTTCACATTGTGCCACAATTTTTTATTAAGATCTATTTCAGATTACCTAGCTTGTCATATTTGGATTCATAGTCATTGAAGGTTTTAGCTACCAGGGAAATCATTCCCAGCAATGCTATCAAGTTGGGTATTACCATCAAGCCGTTAAACATATCCGCCAATTCCCATACAACAGGCACTTTCATTGTAGTTCCAAAGACAATAAATGCTAATACAGCTATTCTATAAATAGTAAGGCTTCCCTTACCAAATAAATATTTCATATTGGCTTCTCCAAAGAAATACCAGCCTACTATGGTTGTGAAGGAGAAGAATAGAAGGCATATTGCGATAAAAGGATTTCCGAAAGATCCAAAACCTCTGGTGAAGGCTTCTTGTGTCAGCGCAATTCCTGTAAGACCGGTATCTATAACTCCTGTCATCAAAACTACTAATGCTGTAAATGTACAAATGACCAAAGTATCAATGATGACTCCCATTATGGCTACAAGACCTTGTTGAGCAGGATGCTTAACCTTGGCAACAGCATGAGCGTGGGGAGTTGAACCCATACCTGCTTCATTGGAGAATAAGCCTCTTGCAATACCATACCTGAAAGCTTCCTTGACCGAAACACCTATAATACCGCCGGTAGCTGCAGCCGGATTAAAAGCTCCGTATACGATCATTTTAAATGACGGCAGTATCATATCGACATTTTTAAGAACAATGATCAGTCCTCCTACAATGTATAGCAAGGCCATAAAAGGCACAACTTTTTCTGCAAAAGATGCAATTCTGCCGATACCGCCAAATATTATCATTGCGACCAAAACAGCTACTATTATTCCTACATATAAGTGTGGTATCCCAAAAGCAGAATTGAAGGCTTCTCCGATTGAGTTGGATTGAACCATGTTTCCTACAAAGTCCAGAGCGATTACTATAGTAATTGCAAAGAAACCGGCAAGAAATTTGCTGCCCAGACCTTTTTTAATATAATAGGCAGGGCCGCCTGTGACTTCTCCGTCTATATTCTCTGTATAAGTTTGTGCCAAAACCGCTTCGGCAAATATTGTTCCCATGCCGAAAAAAGCGCTAATCCACATCCAGAATACGGCACCCGGACCCCCGGAAGCGATAGCTGTAGCAACTCCGGCTAAGTTTCCTGTGCCGACTTGGGCTGCGATAGCTGTAGCAAGAGCCTGGAATGAAGATATACCGCCTTCTTTGTCTTCGGTTTTTTCTTTTTTGAATNNTTTGCTTGAAGATGTTTTTAAATCTTCTTATCTGAGGAAATCGGAGTATTGCGGTATATAATATACCTGTTCCTAATAACAAGAATAGCATTATGGGTCCCCATAATACGGCATTGATTTGTTTTAGAATTGACATAATATCCATAGACTAAGCCTCCTCATGTTGATTTAATTATACAAAACCATGGTTTTGTATAATTAAAGTATACACGATTGTTAAAAAAATATCACAATCTAATTGTGCTGTTTTTCTCTATTATCTCGTCCAATTTTCTTATTCTGCACTTTTTCTAATAAATAGCTATAGATTTGATTAATAAGCCAAATGTTTTGTATAGAAAAAAAGAATGATGAGGTATATATAGCTAAAAGATGGACATATATATATAAGGATAGTGAATTGGAATGATTGAAGGAGGGATAAAATGGTACAAGCAGGTATTGTTANNTGTTAGCCTGTATTATTTTCAGATATTATAAAAAGACAAAACAATTGAAGGCTATGAACGAAAGCTTTCTTATGGCGATTCATGATATAAAAAATTTTAGTGTAAATATTGATGCTTCAGGTCAAATACTGAAAACAATAGCAGAAAATGAAGAGAAAGGTGTCAGTTATGATGTTTTGTCCAAGCATCTGGAAGTTATAAACAAAAATTGCCGGGAGATGAATGGGCTTATTGAAAACTATTCCAACATAATAAAGCATTGGGAAAAGCAAAGGCACGGTGATACCGAAGAATATATAGTTGAGTTGGTAGAGGAAGCTGTCATATTGAATAATTATTATGCAAAAAACAAAAATATTGATATAAAAATTAAAACAGAATGGCAGGAAAAGCTTATTAAACTGGATAGAGAGAGAGTCATAAGGATTCTTAATAATATTATAATGAACGGGATCAAATATTCCTATAATGGAGGAACAGTTCTGATATCGATCCGTGGGGAGGGTGACTGGCTGGACATAAGTGTTATCGATAATGGAAAGGGAATGAACCGTGACGAATTAGCAAGAGCTTTCGATAAACATTATAGAGCCGGCAATGATAGCAATATTGGAGAACTAAGCCTGGGCATCGGTCTTTATGCTTCCAGACGTCTGGCCGGGGAGTTAGGAGGAGCTTTGTGGGCGGAGAGTGCTGAGGGAAAAGGCAGCAGCTTTATATTGAGATTGCCTGTGAACAGGTCAGCAAAGTGCATAAAGGCAAA
>DPSW01000279.1 GCA_003527145.1 Clostridiaceae bacterium
TAGTTGATAACAAGTATAAAGCTTCAAGGCTAAGACTTTGTAAGCTTGTATAGGGCTGCGTCAAAACTAACAAACGCTAAGCCTCTTCACAAAATACTCTTTTATCAGCCAGAACAACGAGTTAAGTTATAGCGGATTCAGACATGTAATGCTGATATGTAAAATTTTATTCATATCCTCTAAAATCAGGCACTTTCATAACATCGATAAGATAATGCTGCATTACCTTTATATGTGAAATAATACCAAAGGGTATAATTTCAAGAAATAAAGAATATTATATAGACAAGCAGGAAGATTTTTACGTTAATATTTGGTTGAATAACAAGCTTGTATGGTATAAAATATAAAGAGCGATGTTAAGGAAGGAGATGCATTGATGGGGGGAGACGGGGATAATTTTACTAAGTTGAAGCAGAAGATTAAAAACCTGAAACAGCACGCATCCGAATGGTTTGCGAAATCCAAAGGAAGCATGTCAAAGCTAGACATAAAAAAGACTTTGTCTAAGTTTAATATAAAGCCGGCCACAGGCAATAAAAAATTTACTATGAAAGTGGTCAACACCAAAAGGTTTATGGCAACAGGAGGGGCTTTAGTTGTCATATTGATAACCATTACATATTTAATCTTTGCCAATACGGCCTTTGGGGTAATGATTAATGGAAAACAAGTAGCAAAGGTAAAGGATAAGAAAACAGCAGAAGCTGCTATTGAAGCTTTAAAGCAAGAATTTGAAAAAGAAAATGATGCGGCAGTCGCCTTTAAGGATCGGATCTCCTATGAAAAAATAAAGGCTTCTAAAAAGGAACTTTTAGAGGGCAGCGTATTAGAGGGCCAATTAAAAAAGCATATGAGCTATGCGGTAAAAGCTGCTGTAATATATGCGGATGATAAGCCCGTAGTCACCTTGAAAACAAAGGATGAGGCAGACAAAGTTTTATCGGATGTGGAAGAATATTTTCTCAAAGGTCTGGATCGCAGCAGAGTGAAGGAAACGAGCTTTTTTGAGAAGGTTGAGATCAAGGAAGAGTTCGCTGATGCTTCCAGCTCTATGGGCACAGGAGATGCGACGGATTTCATCATAAAGGGCACCAGCGAAATACGAGTACATAAGGTTGAATCAGGAGAAAGCTTTTGGAGCATATCAAGGAAATATGACATAAGTATAGAGGATTTGCAGAAGGCTAACCCCGGAGCAAACCCGGAAAAGATTAAAATAGGCCAAGAAATAAACCTAGTGGTCCCAAAATCTTTGATCAGAGTGAAAACTGTTGAAGATGTTACATATATCGATAAAATACCATATGAACAAAAGCTGGAACTCAGCAGCAGCATGTATAAGGACCAGACTCAAATAAGAGTAAAAGGTGAATACGGCGAAAAAGAAATTAAAGCTGAAGTGACCAAGGCCAACGGCATTGAAACAGGTCGAGTTATCTTGTCGGAGAAAATAATAAAGCAGCCTAAGGATCAGATTTTGGTAAAGGGTACCAAGGCTCCTCCTCCTAAAAAAGGCACCGGAACTTTTTCTACCCCTGCCAGGGGAAGCATAACCTCCCGATACGGCAGAAGATGGGGAAGACTCCATGAAGGAATAGATATTGGAGCTCCCGTGGGCACCCCGGTAAAGGCTGCCGATGGAGGCGAGGTAATCTATACAGGGTCAAGCGGAGGTTATGGAAAGCTGATAAAGATTGACCACGGCGGAGGCTTTGTCACATATTACGGCCACTTGAGCAAGATAAGCGTCAAGGTAGGCGATAAAGTATATAAGGGACAAACCATCGGTGCAGTAGGAAATACAGGCAGAAGCACCGGACCTCACCTGCATTTTGAAATAAGGAAGAACGGCAGTCCGGTCAACCCGACGAAATATTTATAAAAAGACTTGTTGTTAAGAGCTTGCTGATACAGCAGCTATAAGTAGAATGGTATGTATATCTGAATACAAATATACATACCATTTATTTAGCTATACAAGCAATAGCATCCATATATAGTCAAGTATAGTATATAAAAATTGATGACCCTTATGAGCTGAGCCTAAGAAAACCCTACGCTTCCCAAAGGTCATCCGTGACCTGGAAAGCTTGCTCGGCGTCCGTTACGCTTCGTTAACTTACTCTAAGGTTCTTCACAAAATTCCGTGTCTTTCCGTGGTTTCCGTTCCCCATGACCTAAAAGGAATACCCAAGCTCTCCAAACTTATAGCTCCTCTATTTTTTCAAGCTTTATATAGCCTTTCCCCTGTGATTGCTTAAGAGCTCCGAAGGATGCGCAGCAAACCTTCAGCAAGCTTTTTGCATCATCGGGAGAAAGCTGGGGCTTTTTTTCATACAGCATGGCCGCGACACCTGCGACCATGCTTGCAGAAGCAGATGTGCCGATCAGGTTTTCTGAAGGGATGCAGCCCGGCATCACCAGATCCGGCTTGTCAATATTCCCTGATGCGGGGCCCCGGCTGCTCCAGGAGGATACAGAAGGCTTCTCGCCGCCTGTATCCATTGCCCCTATGGTCAATAGCTTAGCATTATGTCCTGGGCTTGTGATGGTAGCGGCTTCCGGACCCAGGTTCCCTGCACAGGCAACCACAAGCAGCCCGCTTTTCCACAGCGCTTCTGCAGCGGCAGCCAAAATATCAAAGGCATCATCTTTTACCTTGGCACCAAAATTTAATACCGCAATCCTTATATTATGCTTGTCCTTTAATTCTAAAATCCAATCCATAGAAGCGATGATATCCGAGTAGAATCCATGACCGCTGATATCGAAGGCCCTGGCACATACTATGCCCGCCTCCGCGGCCAGCACGGATGCGGCTGCTATGGCTGCAGTCCCATGGCCGCTGTCATCAAAGGGGTCCTTTTTATCCGTTATAAAATCCTTAAAAGCAAGTATCCTCCGCCTTGGCTTTGTGAAAGCCGGCAAGGGCTTTACACCTGTATCTATAAAGGCCATGGATACGGCCCGGCCGTTTAAAAGCCGGGATTGT
>DPSW01000280.1:0-1522 GCA_003527145.1 Clostridiaceae bacterium
AAAAAATCCTTTGAAGTTATGCAGGATAATTGGAGAAGAAGTGTCCAGCACTGTCGTGGAAGAAGACATAAACGTACCCGATGTAAGCCCTGATGTGTATAAAATACTATACCCCTCTGCGCGAGTCATAATAAAAGACTCAGAGACGGCAGGGGATAAAGTGATGATAGACGGCCAAGTGCTCATAAACATTTTATACGCCGCTGATTCAGAAGGCAGACCTCTAAACTGCATCAATATCTCTGCAGATTTCAACCATCCCATTGAAATGCCTGGCGTAAAACCTCGCATGAAAGAATGGATAGACGCTGTAGTACAACATGTGNNAGTCAGGATTAGAGTAATAATGGACATAAATTGCATGGTTGAAGATATATTTGACATGGAATTGCCCACAGATGCCAGAGGTTCATCGGACATACAGGTATTGAAGGAAAGTCTCAATGCTAAGGAACTCACCGGACTCACCAAGGACAAATATACCATAAAAGAGGAAATGGAGATGGGTTCGGATAAACCTGCAGTCGATGAAGTCCTGAAAACAGATTTCAAGGCCTCGGTCAAGAATTGCGAGACTATGGAAGGAAAACTTCAGATAAACGGTATTTTATGCTTTACCATGCTGTATAAATCGATGGATGCAGGCTCCGTAGAAAGCTATGAAGGAGAAATTCCTTTCTCAGAGTACATAGAAATTCCCGAAGCAGAAAGCAATATGGACAGCACGGCAGACCTGCAGCTCAAGGACTGCTATGTGGATGTATCTGAAAATGAAGAAGGCGAAAATAAGAAAATCTCCATAAATGCTAACATGGATTTGACAGGTAAAACCTATAAAGACGCAGAACCGGAGATCATAAGCGACCTTTACAGCCCTGCTTCAGAGCTCAATATAGAGAAGCTTAGCTATGAGTTCAACGAATTTATGGGCAGAGGTAACAGCAGCACTGTATTGAAGGAAAGCATAAATATCAAGCCCAAAAGCCCCGAAGTAGAAAAAGTGTGCTGCATGGATGCCAAGGTGATAGTAAATGAAGTAAAAGTAATGGATGATAAGGTTGCTGTAGAAGGCATAGTAGATGTAGACTGCATATATACCTCTTCCTTCAGCGGAGAACCTATGAATGTTTTGAAGGAACAATATCCATTCAAAGCAGTTCTGGATATGGATAATGTGAAGACAGAAATGTACGCCAAGGCAGCATGCAAGGTTGAGAACATCAGCTTCTCTGTCCTCAGCAGCACCGTCATAGATTTCAGAATAATCATCAATACAGTGGTCGATGTATATAAAAAGAAGACCAAGAAGATCATTGACAAAGTAGAAGAAAAAGAAGGAATAGCGCTGGACTACAACACCCTGCCTGCGGTAACTGTATATGTGGTAGGGAAAAATGATACGCTCTGGAAGGTTGCCAAAAAATATAACACCACAGTAGATGCCATAGCAAAGCTGAACAAGATTGAGAATCCGGATAATATCCACGAAGGCGACAAGATCCTCATAATGAAGAATATGAGA
>DPSW01000280.1:1557-2971 GCA_003527145.1 Clostridiaceae bacterium
CGTTACGCTTCGTTAACTTACTCTAAGGTTCTTTACAAAATTCCTGCTTAGATATGAGATTAGTTAAAACAAGAGTCTTAATTGACTTCCCTTCCGTGTTAATCTGTGAAAAAATCCGTGTCTTTCAGTGTTCGCCGTAACCTTTGACCCCAGAGGCACACCTTAATGCCAGAGGCTCCTGAGTTCTACATCATGCTTTTCCGAAGTGGCATGCAGGATAAGTGCATACCTTGCATTGGGTACAGAGGCCTCCGTAGCCGAGTGCAGCTATATCACGCCTTTTGATCCTTTCTCCCGCCAGCACTCTGGGAAAGATCAAATCAAATATGGTGGTTTTATGGTACATGCCGCAGGCAGGGAGCCCCATGATGGGCTTATCCCCATAATAGGCAATCATAAACATAGCTCCCGGCAGCACCGGCGCCCCATAGCTTATTACCTCCGCCCCGGTAAGCTTTATCCCCTCCGGAGTTACATCATCGGGATCTACGGACATGCCGCCTCCTGTTACCACTCCGTCGGCACCGTTCTCAAAATGTTCCAAAATCGCTGTCTTTATCTTTTCCGCATCGTCGGGAGCAAACTTTATGCCAATGAGTTCTGCCCCATATTCCTCCATTTTCTTTTTAAATACAGGAGCAAATTTATCTTCTATGCGTCCATAGAACACCTCATTACCTGTTATTACAACACCCATTTTCATTCTTCTGAAGGGTTTTACCTGCAAGACCGGTTCTTCTCCCTTACAGCTTTTTTCTACCTCTTCTATCTTATATCTTTCGGTTACGAGAGGGATGATCCTGGTGCCCGCTACTAGCTGTCCTGCCTTTACAGGAGTATTGTCCTGAAGTGATGCCATGCTGATATGTTCAATGCTGTTTATTTCATAGAGCAGCTCCTTGCGCACCTTGAGCAAGCCGTCATATTTGGCTTTGAAGCTCACTTTACCCTCCGCAGGCTCGGTAAGCTCAATACCTGCACCGGCTGCTGCATTAGCGAGCCTCACTGCTGCTTCGTTTTCGTGGATTTGACTTTCGTTGAGCTCAAGAAGAAATATATGATCCTTACCCATGCTTTTCAGTATTTCAATATCAGCCTCGGTAATTATATGCCCTTTCTTAAAAGCGGCACCTTTGAAATCACCGGGTATGATCTTTGTCATATCATGACCTAATACCATGCCTATACTGTCTTCTACTCTTACCTTTTTCATTTCAGTTCCTCCACTTCTATGTTAATTAGCAACAAATTTCTTACGTTTTTTTGTGATTAGTATGTATATTCTATATAATATCCTGAATTCCTCTTCTTGATTTAAAATTAATCTGTTGCGGCACTGATAACAAGTATAAAGCTTCATAAAAAATAGCAGCCATGTAGGGCTGCTATTTTAATCAGCAAATCAAAATACGTG
>DPSW01000010.1:0-239 GCA_003527145.1 Clostridiaceae bacterium
GTGCAATAGGGTATCCGGCATATGAATCAAAACTGGCTGACCCTAGAAAGGATACAATTCGTATTATTCTCTAGCAAAACATGAAATACAGAAGCATAAAAGGAGGTATTAGCTATGCTGATAGATAAAATCGTTGAATCAATATCGACAGTGCAGGGTGTAAAGGCTATTGCTCTTGGTGGTTCTCAAAGCAGGGGCGAAGCGGATATACAGTCCGATTATGACATTGGGGTTTATTA
>DPSW01000010.1:280-3835 GCA_003527145.1 Clostridiaceae bacterium
AATGGGGGCCGTGGATTAATGGAGGTGCCTGGATTACCTTCAATGATATGCCCGTTGATATACTTCTCCGCGACATAAAAGGAGTTGAAGCAGTATTGCAGGACTGCATTGAAGGAAACATAACAATCGATTACCAGTGTGGACATCCATTCGGTTTTGTAAACACCATTTACGCTGCCGAAACTCATTACTGTAAGCCACTTTGGCAAGATAAATCTGAGCCTCTTAACAGGCTGAAAGCTCTGCTTTACTCAAAAGGTGAATATTCGCCTCAAATGAGGGAAGCTGTGGTAAAGAAATTCTTGTGGGAGGCATGGTTTTCTCTTACTTGCGGACGTAAGGCAGCATTTAAGGGCGATATTAACTACGCTATGGGTTCAGTGTTTAGGGCGGTTTGCTCTTGGGTTGAAGTATTGTATGCCTTAAATAACCGCTACTTAATGAATGAAAAAGGAGCACTAAAATGGGTAGATGCTTTTGAAATGAAACCGATCGATATGGAAGTAAGAGTTAGGACTGTTTACAAGTTTTTTGCAGATGGGGATGCAGAAAAAGCTTATCAAGTTTTGGATGAGTTGCATGGTGAGGTTGAGGGTCTGACTAATGAAATACAACCAATTCCTACTGGAATAAGATAAGTCATCCAACTATGATATAATTATTTTCAAAGGAAGTGATGCAAATGATAATCAGTCAAAAGATTGCAGATACCCATACAAATAAAAGATAAAAATATTAATTTGTATGGGAGAAATTAAAAATGAAACAGAATAAATATGATGACAAAATGTTCTTTGAGAAATACAGCAAAATGGATCGCTCAACAAAAGGGCTTGCAGGTGCGGGCGAATGGAAAACACTCCAAAAGTTACTTCCTGATTTTAAGGATAAGCGCGTACTGGATTTAGGCTGCGGATTCGGCTGGCATTGTCAATATGCCATCGAGCATGGTGCCAAGGCCGTCACAGGAGTTGATATTTCCGAAAAAATGCTGACGGTTGCAAAAGAGAAAACAGATTCGAAAATTCGCTATATCCAGATGCCTATTGAAGATATCGCTTTTGGTGAAAACTCATTTGACGCAGTAATTAGTTCGCTTGCTTTTCACTATATTGAATCCTTTGAACAAATTGTAGAGAGGGTTTCTGGCTGTCTTATACCTGATGGAGATTTTGTTTTCTCTGTTGAGCACCCGGTTTTTACTGCATACGGAAACCAGGATTGGTATTATGATGAAANNGGTTGATAATTATTTTTTTGAAGGCAAAAGAACCGCAAACTTTCTTGGAGAAAAAGTGATCAAATATCATAAAACGCTTACAACCTATTTGAATGATTTGATACAGGGAGGCTTTGAATTAACCGGGATTGTAGAACCTCAGCCATCAGAATATTTACTTCATACAGTTAGAGGGATGGAAGATGAGCTTCGCAGACCCATGATGCTGATAATCTCAGCTAAGAAAAAATAGTTTATAGCATGAGGCTTGTATACAGTCTATATAAGCCTCATGCTATGGTTTTCGTTTAAGGCCACATTCCGTTTATTATTTATATTATTCAAAAACTGCAGACCGGAGGAAGGTATGCTAATGCATGTTAGTAGAATAAGGCGAATTGAATGGAGGATATTATGATAGGAAAGTATAAAATAATAACTTTGTGCGGGAGTACAAGGTTTAAAGATGAGTTCTTGAAAGTGCAAAAACAATTAACTCTAGAAGGGAATATAATTATTTCAGTAGGATTTTTTGAACATGCTGATGGTGAGTTTGAAAATGTTATCACTCCTGAAATTAAAGTAATGCTTGACGATATACATAAAAGAAAAATCGATATGTCTGATGAAATTTATGTGATTAATAAAAATGGTTATATAGGCGAAAGTACAAAAGGTGAAATAGAATACGCTATAAAGACTGGGAAAAGGGTTGATTATTTAGAGTACCATAATGCTTAGTCTGTTTCGCAATATTTATATAAAGCGAACAAGGCAAGCACAGTTTAGGATATGCTTGCTTTTTTGCTCATACAGTTTAAACTGGATAAGGAATTCTCATTCAAAATTTGTGGCAGCGTTTTAGAAATATGATGCACCACACATATCCTTACCTATTGAGGAATGTTGAAATTACTCACCCCAATCAAGTATGGGGAGTGGATATAACTTATCTACCCATGAAAAATGGATGGATGTACATGTTTGCAGTAATAGACTGGTATTCCCGCTGCATAGTCGCCTGGGAATTATCCAATACCTTAGATACAGCCTTTATTACAAGATGCCTTATGAAAGCATTCTCTAAAGCTAAGCCTCAGATAATAAACAGCGATTAGGGCTGTCAGTTTACCAGCAATAAATATATCGAGTTGCTCAAATCTAACAATATCAATATAAGCATGGATGGCAGAACATGAAGAGATGTGCATGGTATGCTCTCTGGGGCAAAGCCAAAGTCATTCATCGCTTGCTCCTTTGGCAACAAACCATGCACATAGGGGCTTCGTGTCAAGTCAAACGGCCGCTACAATAGTTATACTTCTTTAACTTTACCTGTAAAATTACACTATAAAACGAGGCATATTACATAACTTAAATTCTGAAAAAATATGTCTTGACAACAGGGTGCATTAAAACCGTAATAATATGAGTCGACTATACTGTGCACAGATTGTCGGATGGATAAATGCATCCTTTGATAATATTGATGGTGAAAGGAGGTTGTTTGATGGATTCGTTAAGTAGTATGAATAATGCATTGGCATACATCGAAGAACATCTAACTGAGGATATCGATTATAGTAAAATTTCTAAAATTGCCTACTGTTCAGAGTATCATTTTAAGCGGATGTTTTCTTTTTTATCAGGAATTGGTTTGTCAGAATATATTCGGAGAAGAAGACTAACGCTGGCTGCACTTGATTTGAAAGATAGAGATTTGAGAATAATCGATGTAGCTGTCAAATACGGTTATAGATTCAGCTGATTCATTCTCTCGTGCTTTTCATTCTATGCATGGCATTCTCCCTTCTGAAGCAAGGAGTGAGAATACACAATTAAAAGCTTATCCTAGAATGACCTTTCAATTATCAATTAAAGGAGGATGCGAAATGAATTATCGTATTGTTGAGAAAGGACCTTTTAAGTTAGTAGGATTTAAGAAGAGAGTCCCAATTATTTTTGAAGGTGTCAATCCAGAGATTGCAAAAATGACTGAACTTTTAACCCCTGAGGTTATTAATGAATTAAAAGCACTTTCAAATGTAGAACCAATAGGTATTATTAGTGCATCTACTAACTTCTCGGAAGGAAGAATGGAAGAAAAGGGTAAGCTGGATCATTATATCGGTATAGCAACTTCAAGTGATGAAACAGCAGAATTCGATGTATTGAGAATAGAAGCCAGTACCTGGGCAGTATTTCGAATCCATTGGATCATTCCCGGAAACACTTCAAAATGTATGGGGCAGGATATACTCAGAGTGGTTTCCATCTTCAGGATATGAGGCTGTTGAAGGTCCTGAAATATTGTGGAATGAGAGTCAGGACACTGG
>DPSW01000010.1:3870-4801 GCA_003527145.1 Clostridiaceae bacterium
CTAAATAGAGTGCTCTTTTCGTAAACGGAGTGGTTGCTAGGGTCGATATGTTTCCGACAACCGAAGGTTCGAAAGGCATTCATTTTATCCTCTCAAGCTATGTTGAGACGGTTTGCCTGTTGAAACAAGTATAAACATTGATAAATAAAGGTCTGCTTGATCTTAGAGTTCCGGCGATAAAGAGACCCTTGAGGAGATAAAATAGATGACATTGGATTTTTTATTAATATAGATTGGAGAGATAATAATGGGGAATACGGATAAGTTTGAAATGATAGCTAATNNNAGAGCGCGATTGATTTTGGGTGTGGAACTGGCCTTGTTGGAATGAACTTGCTAAACGATTTTGATTCTATACTGTTTCTGGATACATCACAAAACATGATTGATCAAATAAAGAAAAAAATTTCCAGTTCTAATATACAGAATGCAGCTACATTATGCTTTGACTTTGAAAAAGATAGTCTTTCGGATTTACATGCAGACTATATTTTTATGGCTCAGGTTTTACTCCATATTAACGATGTTGAATTAGTTTTATCANNATATTAATGATATTGAATTGATTTTATTAAGATTATATGAGGTTCTAAAAGAAAGTGGACATTTACTAATCGTAGATTTTGACAAAAATGAACAAATTGCTTCAGATATGGTGCATAACGGATTTGATCAAATAGAGTTAACTGATATTATGACAAAAATAGGATACAGGGATATTCAATCTAAAACATTTTATACTGGAAGTAAAATATTAATGGGGCATGATACATCTATGTTTATTCTTGATTCTAAGAAATAGAGTGTACGCCAAGATCCCACCAGCTTCAAACGGCATCTTTTTTGTATCCTCAAGGCATGTCGAAGTTTGTTGTTGCCTACACGGGAAATAATATGTTAACATGAACGGAGAGTCCACGTGAAGACGGTA
>DPSW01000360.1 GCA_003527145.1 Clostridiaceae bacterium
GCTTTAAAGCTTATTTTATCTACATTACTTCCAAAACAAGAAACTTGAGATAATGAGTCTCGGGAGCAGCCGGCAGAATGGGATGATCCTTTGCTTGAGTCCGGTACTCAATTTGCCGTACTGTACGGCGGGCATCTTTAGCTGCATCTACGACAATGGCTTGAAACAAATCACGTTCCATATGATAAGAACAGGAGCAGGTAATAAGAAATCCCCCAGGGCGCACCAGTTTAAGACCACGGAGGTTGATCTCCTTATATCCTCTGGCGGCTCCTTCAATCGCATGACGGCTTTTGGTAAAAGCCGGCGGGTCAAGAATAACTACATCATATTGCTTTTTTTGTTCAGTCTGTTCTCGCAAAATATCAAATGCATTAGCAACCTGGAAGGTGCATTTATCTCCAACACCATTTAAGTCTGCGTTTTTTTTCGCTAGTTCAATAGCATGTTCCGATATATCAACGGCCGTAACATGTTTTGCACCAAAAACCGCAGCATGTACAGTGAATGATCCTGTATGACAGAAGCAATCAAGTACCTCGGCGCCCTTCACAAAATAGTTAAGTAGTCGCCGGTTCTCTCGCTGGTCATAAAAAAAGCCTGTTTTCTGTCCATTCTCAACATCGGCATAGAAAGATATACCGTTCTCCAAAACCTTGCGTTCCGTGGCGAAATTACCTTTTAGATAGCCTTTCTGCTGTTTGAGACCTTCAAGTTCTCTTACCGGTACATCATTGCGCTCATAGATACCTTCAGGCTGAAACATTTCCTCCAATATGGAGATAATCATATCTTTATGAACATCTATTCCTAACGCGAGCGTCTGAATAACCATAATCGGGCCAAATTTATCGACAATCAGCGCGGGCAGCAAGTCTGCCTCTCCGTAGACCAAGCGGCAGTATTCCGGTTCTTCCAAGAAACGCTGACGGTGCCGCCAAGCGGCTTCGATCCGTTTCTTGAAAAACTTTCGATCAATTATCTCCTGTTCTCTTGTTAATATCCTGACAATAATTTGAGACCGAGGATTAATATAGCCTCGTCCAATGAATTTTTCGCGGAAATTATATACATCCACTATATCTCCTGGCTGAAAATCGCCATCAATATAATCAAGCTCGGTCTGGAATACCCAGGGATGACCGCCTTCCACTCTATGCTGAGCACCTTTTCTTAAAAAAACCTTTGCAACTGCCTCCATGTGAAACCTCTCTTATCTATAGTTTTAGCCGGACATACTACAAACTGACTCTATTCTTCCTTGCTAACTGACAAGGTATGTAAAGAAAACACGGCTTACGCCGAGTACGGCGCAAGCCGATTTAATTACGCTTTATTCATAACCTTTTGTCCAAACTCAAAGCCGAAAGCGAAACACGCCTCTAGTTCTTCATTATTTGCCGTCCATTTAACAGTCAAACCGGGTTCAACATTCATTCCTGAAACTGTAAGATATTCTTCTATTTCCTTTTGAGCGCCACCGCCCCAGCCGTAGGCTCCAAAAGCTGCTGCCATTTTATTGGCTGGTCTCAATCCTTTCAAGTAAACCAGCAGTGCTCCCATCGTCGGCAGCATGCCGTTGTTCAAGGTAGAAGAACCTATCAGAACTCCCCGGGCTTCCAGCAGATCCCATACAACTTCACTGCGGTCTGATGAAGACATACGGTATAATTTGCCTTCTACTCCGGCAGCTGCCAGTCCATCTAATATCCGTCTTGCCATTTTTTCTGTGCCGCCCCACATACTGTCATAGGCAACAATTACCTTCTCAGTAGTAACTCCCTGCCCCCACTGCTGGTATTTCTTTATGATTTCGCTAATATGCTTGCGCCATACAATACCATGGCTAGGAGCTATCATTTGAATAGGCAGACCTGCTGTTTTATTAAGCGCTTTCTCTATAAGCCGGTTAAATGGCATTAGAATATTAGCATAGTATTTAGCTGCTTCGTACAAAACAACCTGCATATCATTCTCATCATCAAAGCGTTTGGTAGTCGAAATGTGCTGACCAAAAGCATCATTAGAAAACAAGATTTGTACGCCGTCCAGATAACAGGCCATCGAGTCAGGCCAGTGCAGCATAGGCAACGGTATAAAATGCAGCTTATTTTGGCCTAAATCTAATACATCGCCTTCCCGAACCACTTGAAAATCGTATTGTTCTCCGTAATATTTGGGAATACCCTCTTTCCCTTGGGCAGTTACATACACCTTAGCATTAGGCGCCAGCTTCATAAGGGCAGGCAACGCACCGGCATGGTCCGGTTCAATATGATTGGTCACAATATAATCAATTTTTGAGGGATCAACAATTCCAGAAATCCGTTCGATTAATTCCTGGGCAAACGGCGATTTCACAGTATCAATCAAACATATTTTTTCATCAACAATTAAATAGGAATTATAGGTCACGCCCCTTGGGGTGGTATAGCCATGGAAATCTTTTAAATTCCAATCAACAGCCCCCACATAGTAGACGCCGCTAGCAATTTCCACATTATTCATCGTTTCATCTCCTAAAGTTTGTTTTGATATGGAAATATTTTTTTATCCTTCCGTATTATTCCTGCTTTTTTATGAGAATATATAATTATGCAGAATATTTTTATTAAGTCTTTACAATCATGCNNTAATGAAAAACTGTATAAACTACTTACTAACTGGCGTAAAATAGCTGATGTCGCTTAAAATCGGCTGATATGACCGAAATTACCCAATTACGCCTCGGGTAGATAGCAAAAGGGGTTGTTTCGATTATGAAAATGCATGGCAAACATCTAACTATTGATATGTATAATTGTAGTTATGAAGCTCTGGATAACATTGATTTTGTCAAAAACG
>DPSW01000238.1 GCA_003527145.1 Clostridiaceae bacterium
ATTACCAGGTTCGCCAATATGTCCAAAAGGGCATCACGGCTTGCCTTGCTGCCCTTGAGCAGTATCTGATGTAATGATGCCGCAGATGTCAAAAGCTCACTTTTTAAGAACTCGATTATTCTGATATTTCTCGTAATATCAGTTTCCTTTTGCAATGCGCTCCCCCCTCATCCATGCCATATGTGATCAAGCTATCATATGCATATTNNTATAATAGCACACCCGGCTTTTGTGTACAACAAAAGAAAAAACCCAGGTTTTTATCCCGGGTTAAATTCTATTCTGCTGTAAAAGGCAGCAAGGCAATGTTCCTTGCTCTCTTAACTGCCAGAGTAAGCTGTCTTTGATGCTTTGCACAGTTGCCTGAAATTCTTCTGGGTATGATCTTTCCTCTTTCAGATACATATCTGCGCAGTTTATTTACATCTTTATAATCTATTGATTCAACCTTGTCAATGCAAAAGTTGCAAACACGCTTCTTCGGCTTACGCATTTTTCCGCCGCCACCGGCTGAATTTCCACGTCTATTCAAAACTGTTCCCTCCTATCCATACTAAAATGGAAGATCGTCTTCCTCGTCTACAGGATGGAAATCTTCTGTCTCAAGGCCAAAACCGCTTTGTCCCGCCTGGTTCCTTGAATCAGAGGCTCTATCCAAAAATCCAACTTCATCAGCGACTACCTCATACGAATAATGGCGCTTGCCTTCCTGGTCATCCCAAGTTCTGGACTGAAGCCTCCCTGATACTGACACCAACCTACCCTTGCCCATATATTTATGAACATTCTCTGCTATTTTGCCAAAAACCACGATAGGTAAAAAGTCGGCAGTCTGTTGACCGTCTCTTTTAAAGGCTCTATCAACTGCAACAGTAAACCTGGTTATAGCCATTTGATTGTCGGGAGTGTACCTTATTTCAGGGTCTCTGGTCAATCTGCCAACAAGAGCAACTTTATTCATACTATTTACACCGCCCTTTGTTATTTTTCAATTTTTACTATAAGATGTCTGAGTATGTCTTCAGTTATACCGAATACTCTATCCAACTCTCTTGGAATTTCGCTTCCTGCTTTATACTTCATGTAAACATAATAGCCTTCTGTGTAATCTTCGATAGGATAAGCAAGCTTTCTCTTGCCCCAATCGTCGATCGTTTCAAACTCTCCGTTTACTTCAATAAGAGCTTTGAACTTTTCTACAATGGGCTTTAAAGCCTCTTCTTCTACATCAGGCTTTATGATGTAAATTGTTTCATATAAATTCATAATAATATTCACCTCCTCCCCACGGACTAACGGCCCTGCTCTCGCAGAGCGAGGAATTTACGCCATAATATTATACCATTACCGGTTGTTTATATCAACTGTCTATCTCAATATTTTCTTCTGGCTGGACAGATTTTATTACTTCTTTTACAGACTTTTCAAATTTTACTCTGGGAACNNCATGACTACCCTGCCGCATCCCAGGCATTTGATCTTAAAGTCAGCACCTACCCTTGTCACTTCCCACTGGTTGCTGCCGCAAGGGTGCCCTTTTCTGGTCTCAACAATATCTCCAACACTATATTTTTTCGGATAATACATATTTGCCCTCCAATCATTCCTTATTGAGTGCATTTATATATCCGGAACGCATAAAATGCACTCCCCTTCGACATCCCATCACGCCTTATCAGACCGGCTTATGTACACTCTTCTCGGATAAGGTACCTCGATATTTTCTTTGCGAAAAGCTTCTTTTACTATCTTTCTCATTTCTCTCTCTATAGACCAGTGCTTTAAAGAAGCCGTTTTCATTATCATCCTTATCTTTGCATCCGATTCTCCAAAGCTGATTATACCCAGAACTTCCGGCGGTTCTATAACCCTATCTCTATTATTCTCATAAAAGCTGCTGCCTATATCCTTCAAAATGCTTATCGCTTTATCCGCATCAGCTTCATAAGCAATGCTGATATCTATGATTGCCAGTGAATTACCACGGCTATGATTTATAACTGTTTTAATCTCCCCATTGGGTATTATGTGCAAATCCCCATTGAAAGCTCTTATTTTTGTTATCCTCAAACCTATGTCTTCCACATTTCCTGTGGCTGGACCTATAGATACATAATCTCCAACCGCATATTGATCCTCAAACAGTATAAAAAATCCTGATATCACATCCTTTACAAGATTTTGAGCTCCAAAGCCAAGGGCCAGACCTCCCAATCCGGCGGCTGCCAATATGGACTGAGTAGGTATGTTCAGCACATTGAGCACGGATATCGCCATTATTATATAAATTGTATACCTTATTATGCTTTTCATCAAACCCGATAAGGTGTTAGACTTCTTTTCATCCATTCTGAGCCTGGGTGAAAGCTTAAAAAAATTATTTATTACCTTGTTCAAAACAGCATTTATGATGCGCCAAAAGATGATTATAAAGAGTATCTTCAAAGCTGCAGATAAGTATACATTGAAAGACCCTATTTCGGCGAGGAAGCTTATTATCTTCATTTTCAGTTGTTTCATATCTTTACCTCACTAATCGATCAGCATTTTTGCGGCTATATTTAATTTTAGCATTTTTCACCTAATAATTCTAACGCTTCACTAGCCATCGTTANNAATATTTTCTTGAATATCATCAGCATTTTCCAATTCTTCTTTAGTGTACCACTTGAACAAATTAGATTCTCCATCGGCCGGTCTTGTTTCATAAGATTTTGCAGTTGCATAATAAACAAAGTCTATATGACAATGCTCTGGAGATATTTCACCAAAAATTGTGTGCATAGGATTTATTAATAATTTTTCTCCTACCAATGCACATGATTTTTTTAGTTCTTCGTTAACTGGACTATATAGACTTATTTCCAGTCCTGATTCTTCATGTGCTTCACGAATACATGCTTCTTCGGGTAATTCATTAACTTCTATATGGCCACCCAAAGGAAGCATTTTTTTAGCCTTTTTATGTAAGTGAAATAACACTTTATCTTTATTAATAATAAATACCGAAACTGTAAAATGTCTATCCATATTTATATTCCCTCTCCAAAATTGAATACCAAATATTTCGCCATAAAATAAAATTCTTCATTTATATAATTTTACATTATATAAATGAAGAATTACAAATATTTTACATAGCTTATACATAGATTGCTTCTCTGACCCTAAAATCCTTTACTTACCCAATATTGATCACTTTTCCTGCCCCATTCATTTTTTCTACAATGGAATACATATTTCCGGCTACGCCTACCTTAAGCTTTTCTTTGAGGCCATAAAAATCCAGGCAAGTACCGCAGCTTACTATTTCAACTCCAGCTTCACTCAGCTTCACAAGATTATCTAAAGCCTCTGCGCCTTCTGTAGTAAGCTTTACTCCTCCATTTAGAAAAATCATGGACTTCGGCATAGGTGATGATTCCGTCAACGCATAAAGATAGCTTTTCATCAGCACCTTGCCCAGCTCATCATTTCCGCTGCCGAGCTTATCCGTTGTGATCACTATAGCTATATCATCATTGGTCTTGGCATTAGTGTTTTGTTTATCATCCTTAACCTTATTTATTGAAATATAGAAGCAGCCGTCCTTTTCTTCTATTTCATATTCCAAACTCAAATTGGCAGCCAACCTGCTCACATTTTCCTTAGCAGTAATATTATCAACAATAGAAAGCACAACACCTTCTTCTATCGCTTCCAGAGCTTTCTTCGTCATTATAACAGGCTCCGGACATTTTAATCCTCTAGCATCAATTTCTTTCACCTTTTTTCCCTCCTCAGCTAAATCTTCTATAACAATTATATATTACCTCAATTTTATTGGTAGCATAATAACTATAGAATTATTCGATAGCTCTATAATAGTCCATAGATAATCTCTATATTAATTTATTTTTTAAAAATATTAATATCATCGATGTAATATCTTAATAATATTAATATTTGTATTGACATATTTAAATTTAGGTGTAAAATAAAATTAAATTATTGACCTACATTAAGTGGAATACATTGCTATCAGGAGTTGATTTAATGNNGAAAGTGTCCTGTATGCTCTAAAGATTTAGAAGTAGTGAAGCTTAATTGCAAAAGCTGCGGTACATCCATCGAAGGCCATTTTAATCTGTGCAGATTTTGCCTGATCACAAAAGAGCAAAAAGAATTTGCCGAGATCTTCATCAAGAATAGAGGAAATATAAAGGAAATTGAAAGAGAAATGGGGATCTCATATCCTACGGTGAAAANNAGCTTTGGGTTACAAAAGCCAACCGGAAGAACCAGAATACAAAAAGGATGTGCTTCAAAAGCTCTATAACGGAGAGATCACTGCCGAAGAGGCAATAAAGATGATGAATGATTAGGAGGTCTAAGTTTAATGGATGAAAAAATGATGATTCTCAAAATGCTTGAAGAGGGCAAAATAACTTCTGAAGAAGCATTAAAGCTTCTAAGCTCCATAGAAAGCAATACAGCTGCATCAGAAAAAAGCTCCTCAAAGGAATTTAAAACGGAGCAAACCTATTCAAGCAATAAATTCAATGACACTATAAACAAGTTCAGCAAAAAAGCTGAGGAGCTGGCAGATAAGTTCGGCCCTGATTTTGTATCGAAGGTTGAAAATGTGAGCACGGATTTTGCAGAAGCTGCAGTCAAATTTGCAGACAAGATGGTCAACTATATCAGCACAGGCTTTAATAACACCGAGATGTACAAGACCATATCCAAAAATTATTCNNCAGAACTCAAAACTTATCCGTATCGGCCGCCCCTGCGGATAAGCCTGAAGTCTCCGTCAGCATGAAGCTGAACCTGTTCTTTGAGGATGCCGATATCGACAAATATATATCCGCCAAGTACGAAAACGGCGTGATCTTCATCAGTACGGATTTCCCCACAAAAGCCTGGGGTGCATTGGAAGTTAGAGTTCCTCAATATATAGACAGCTTGGAAATCGAAACAAGCAACTCTAAATGCCGAATAGAAAACCTAAAGGGCGAAATCTTGCACTGCAATACTTCCAATGCTAAAATCGAAGTCTTGGATTCAAGCTTTGTCAAACTTAATGCAAAGACGAACAACAGCAAGATCATTGTTTCAGGGTCCAAAGCAACTTATGCTGCAATTGATACCTCAAACAGCAATATTGAGCTGGAGGATTCATGCTTTGACATATTGAAATCCAATACAAGCAACGGAAGCATATATTTAAGCCGCTTTGATTCTATAAATGACGGGGAGGCTGGATATACGCTTCAAACCTCCAACGGAAAAATAAAAATAAGCCTTCCAAAAAATAATAGCTCCGGATATAAAATCAATGCCAGAACCTCTCTTGGCAACATCAATATACCGGAACTTGGGGACTCTTATATGATTGATAGGAGGAATGGCAATATGAAGGCTGAAGCTTCCGTGATCAGCAGCGGCTATGAAGCCTCAGGCAAAAAAATATTGATCGATGCCTCTACCTCTAATTCATCGATCAATATTGCTGATGATTAACGGGACCTCCCGTTGAAAATCTTCATCAATAATAATACGCCTATCAGGATCAATAATATGGGCCAGATATAATTATAATATTGATAAAGCCTCCAGTTCAGCAGTCCGTAGCTGAAGGCCAGAAAAACGATGCCCAGAAGATTTAGAATAGTACCGACTATCAAAGGCCAGCTGCTTCTTTCATAAAAAGCGATGAAATATATCAAGTAGAATGCAAACCCCAGCAAGAGGAAGTAGCTTGGCCACAGCTTTGCTGAATTGAAATTTTCCATGAGGAATACATATCCGGCCAAAGAAATCAATATAGCTCCGGGAAATACAAAGCCAAAAATCCCTTTGGTATAATAGAAGAACAAAAACAATATGCCCAGGGCCAACAGCATCAGTTCACCAGACATTCTGAAGCGAAAGATCCCCAGATCCTGAATCAAAGATAAGACTCCTGAGAATACAGCCAAGGACCCCAAAGCCAAAAAAATCTGCTGTCTTTTTGTATACCATAAATATAATAGGAATATGCCCCCAAACAGTACAAAAGAATTACCGGGCATTACTCCCAAATTTTTTAAAATAGCAGAGATGCCGATCAATATCAAAAGCACACCTAAAACGGAACGTCTCTTGTTCACTAAAATCACTCCTAATCAATAAATATATTCAAGGCCGTATCCAATGCCCAACTCATCATAAAATTATATTTATAGAAATACTTTGATAGCAATGAAGCCTCTATGGCCTGCTGCATAAAGTTAAATTTTTCTACAGATGCAATGGGTATAAATATGGCATAGATGAATAACAAAATCAGTACAGATTGAACCAGCCCAAGTATTGCGCCGCCGCTGTGATTAATGGTGCTAAGAACGGGAAGCCTAAACACTCCTTTAAGCAAAGCTTCAAGGAGCAGCATGCA
>DPSW01000348.1 GCA_003527145.1 Clostridiaceae bacterium
ATGTCAGCCTTGGCAGCCTTTCTCATTACATCCGCCACAAAATTTCCTACAGGAGATACCTGAGTTACGGCAGTATCATGATTCAAAGCAGAAGATGCTTTACCCAGCAGTACATTCTTGATCGGCGACAGCTCATTTCCGATGAATCTTAGATAACCTTTCATTTGTTCATCCTCTGGAGCTTTGATTACATTGGCATCGACGAAGAATTCGCTCCTTGTAACCTTCTTCTCAGCATCCAGATATAGATCGATATGGGCAACGGATCTGCCATTATAATATGCCTGCACTACAGGTATACCGTTAATCCTGCCTTGGATTGTCTGGTGAGAGTGACCCGTTATTATGGCATCCACTCCATTGACTGCTTTTGCAAAATCAGCCGCTTCACCGGTGATTTCCTTTGTCTTGCTATCCTGCATTGCACCCAGATGGCTGAGCACCACAATGATATCTGCGCCGGCTTCTTTGACTTTTGGCACCAAGGCGCTGACTGTTTCAGCGGGATTTTTGAATATATAGGGCTCTACCATTTCAGCCTTTGTCTTTGTCATTGTTTCAGGGGTTGCTATTCCTATTATGCCTACTTTTATACCGTTTCTCTCTACTATTGTGTATGGCTCTACAAAATCAGCGACCTCGCCTGTTTTCTTGTCAATTATATTTGCTGCAAGGAACGGGAATTTAGTCAATGATTTCCACTTGTTTATTGCTCCCATACCCCAATCAAACTCATGATTCCCCATGGCCATTGCATCAAAGCCTATATAGTTCATGATAGCCTGAACCGGTACTCCGTACATGAGATTGGAATCTGCTGTACCCTGGTACATATCCCCGGCGCTTAGAATTATTGTTCCCTCGGGATTGGCTGCTTTCTGCGCTTTAAAATACCCTGCCAATCTTGCTGCTCCGGGATTCTTTCCGCTTTCAACGATATTGCCGTGGAAATCATTTACAGACAATAGTGAAATGACCTTAGTATTTGGGACCTTGCCCAGCTTTGCCAGATCATCAATATTGACGGACTTCACATTAAGGGTTCTTCCGTCAAAGGATACGGGTATCTTGATTTTACCGGATTTTATTTGGTCATAGTACTCTTTGTACTTTTCCGTATCAAATTTGGTGCCTATTATCTTCCAATTATTATCTACAGCAGGAGTAACAGTGCCCTTCTTAACCTCTTGTACATACTTCAAAACAAGGGCTCTCATGGATTCCTGATTTCCTTCTTGATCCTTTGTAGGATAGTATTTATCAGCATCTGTCGCCAGTTTAAGGCTCTTCAATGTTCCGAAACGATAGTCATTCAAAGCTAATTTATATATGCTCTCATCCTTTATAGGCTGGCCTTTATATGTAAGGTTGACTATACGGCTGCCTACAGGCTTTGATATGTCGATATCATAATTGACTCCTGAGAACATATCATAGTTATAAGCTCTTACGTCAGGATTGAAGCTTATTGTCAGATCTCCGTCCTTGTACTGATTATAATAACCTGCCGACCATTCCATGTATTCTTTTAAGTTCTTGCCGGTAATATTTAATCCCACTAAGGTATTGTTGTCATACTTATATATCTTGGCTGCATCCTGCAGTCTAAAAGGACCGGCTTTGACATTTGCATCCATATCAAACAGCGCCGCTGCAGAAATGTCGGCCTTCGCATAATACATTTGAACTTCATTTATCAAATCTGTGATGGCATTATCTTCAAGCTGCGCTCTCGGAGCCGTTGTAATTTTGTCGGCGCCGGTAAAATAATCTACGCCCTTTACAAAATCGGCTGTAACTTTGCCANNTGCTGCTTCTTTTTTAGATTTCTCATCTACATAAGCAAAGTTCTCCAGCATACCTTTATCTGCTTCCACATCTGCAGTCACATCTATATTCTTTGTCGTGACTTCTTTTACAATCCACTTGCCATCTTCTTTGGCCACATTTACATCAACTTTAGCCAAAGCTGCACCATTGCTTCCCGGTTCTATCAGCTTTACTCCGGATTTTGATTCAATATTATCAAATTTAGCATGGGCATGTCCGCAGAATATTGCGTCGAACTCCGGTACTGCCTCTGCAACCGGCAATGCGCCATCGGTAGTTCCTTTTTCAGGGGTGGATCCTAAATGGAAGGTTCCAATCAAAACATCATATTTACCTTCCAGTTCTTTTATTACCTTCTGAGCTTCTTCCACCGGATCAGTAAAGGTCATGCCCTTAAAGCGATCCGGATTAGCGGACTCCCAGGTAGGAACATGAGGTGCGGTCATACCTACAACAGCAATCCTCACACCGTCTTTTTCAAATATTTTATATGGTTCAAAAACACGAGTACCGTCTTCCTTATAGATATTGGCAACCAGCACGCTTCCTTTGAAGGCTTCAGTGTTTCTATTTAAGAAGTCTAGATTGAAGTTGAATTCATGATTGCCGATAGTCCAAGCATCATAACCCATGTAATTTAATGCTTCGACCATAGGATGTACAGGTTGACTGTTGAATAGATCAGCCAAGTTGCCTTGAACAGTATCGCCGCAGTCAACTAAAAGAGTATTCGGATTTGCAGCCTTTTCCTGCTTTACTAAAGTATAAATCTTGGCAAAGCCTGATTTTAAATCTTCTTTTCCGGCTGCATATTCCCACGGATAGATTCTTCCATGCAGATCGCTCGTTCCCAATATAGTAATTGTTTTAGCATCATTATCTTCCGCCAAAACAGCGCTCATTGGCAACATCATTGAAAGAACCATGAGGAATACAAGTAAAATACTTATCCTTTTTAATCCCTTTCTCATTTTCATACCTCCATCTAATTTTTTATGTATATAGTGGATTATAGGAATATATACATATCTATGCTAATTTTACCATAATATTTTCTAAGTCTCAAACATGTTAATAAGCAAAAAAAGACAGGCTTATCTGAATAGCCTGTCATATATCCAATGCTTTTTTATATTTATCGCTTTTTTGGGGCAAAGCTCATGGCAGCAAAAACATCTTATACATTTATCTAAATCCGCCACAGGTTTGCCGCTGTCCATATTGATAACCTTTGGCGGACAGCTTTCCTTGCAGATACCGCACGCGATGCAGATATCCGGATCAAATACCGGCTTAGGCCTTAAATTATTCAATGCCCATTTCTCAACAAAACCCGGTATCCTTCCTCCAACAAAGTTTATATCCAGGGATTTCGGCTTTTTAAAAGGCTTGATATCTATCTCCGAAGGCTTCAGGCAAGTGTACTCTATATCATTATCATCACAGGAAAACAAGCCGCGATTTTTGGCTTCCGCAACCGTCGGCACCGTCTCCGGACTTATTCCTATCATTCTCAAGGCACTGAAATCCAAAGCATATGGATTCTCGGAAGCCATGATCACCCCTGCATGCCTTTTGTCTCCGGCAGAAGGCCCATCGCCCTCCATGCCGTCAATCCCATCTATAACGGAAAACAACGGCTTTGCATATTCACATATATCTACAAGATGGGCTGCAAAGTTTCCCAAGTCATTCATTTTGAAATGGTAATCAGCTTTTATGATGCCGGGTATCAGTCCAAAAAGATTTTTAACAGCTCCAGTATAGGTCATCATGGCATGTGTCTTAAGCTTTGCAGCAGATACAATAAAATCCGCATCCTCCGCAACCTTGATGACCTGCATGTTTTTCAACATTCTTCCACATTCATTATGTATCTCCGTTACGGATACGTCATAATTCAGGCTGCAGTTTGTCCTTTGGGCAACCTCTGCCATACCTGTAGCTTTATATATACCTCTCAGCATCCATTCTGTATACGGCCCTCCGGGGCTATCACCCAGGGTCACATTGCAGCCCAGCCTCTGAAGGTATCGTACGATAGCCTCTGCCACTGCAGGATGAGTAGTCACCGCGTCATCAGGGCTGTTCTTCTTAAGCAAATTGACCTTCACCAAGGCATTGCTTCCCGGTTTGATTTTGTCCTTTAACCCTTTTAATGCATCAAGGGATTGGGCTACTGCCTTATCTACCTGATCATATTTATAATCGCTGCATTTTACTATGCTCACTCGATCCAATTCATTATGCACCCCTTATAATACAAGCTTCTCTATCNNGAAGCGGTTATATAATCCGCCTTCTTCTTCAAATCATCCACTGCATTGCCCATGGCTATGCCCATCCCGGCATATTCTATCATGCTTATATCATTTTCATTATCGCCCATGGCTATTATCTCTTCTCTTTTTATGCCATATATCTCTCCTAAAATCCTTATGGCATTGCCTTTATTTATACCCTTATTCATGACCTCCAGATTATCTCTCAAAGA
>DPSW01000069.1 GCA_003527145.1 Clostridiaceae bacterium
ATGGAGCTTATTTTCGCATCCGAAGATAGACTATCCACAAGCACTTTCTTTGCATCATCATAGGATTTCCAAAGCTCCTCGAAGGATGCTCTCATGATATCATTAGAAGCCTTATAGTTGTCTATTATGGTTTGCATATCCGGGTAATCCTTCTGTACTACTTCAGCATTCTTTACATAATACATAAAAGCCTCCGATACAAAAGTATAATCTTCATTAAGAAGCTTCATGTCCAAGGAAGAAGACCTTGCAACCTCCAACAAGGATTCCTTTATGTCGAAAATATCTTCACCGCAGGCTATATGCTTCAAGAGCCTCTGCTCTTCGTAGGTTATGGATTTCCAATAGGACTGGAATATATAATCGCAGCTTTCTGCAGCCTTTTCCATAAATTCGGCTTCAGTCTCTTTATTCAATTCTTTTTTTGAATGCTTATAGTCCAAAAGAATCTCCACAGCAGGCTTCAAAATGCCGGGCACCCTTCCCCCAGCCCTCATGATAAGCATGTCTTCATAGCTGCTTATTCTGTATTGATACTGAGATATGCACCTCAGTATATATTTCTTTATGTCTATGTCCTCCAACAGTTCCAGCTTTATGGGGTTATTGAATATGCCGGGAAGCCCGGATACTTTGCATTCATCAGAAATCGCCTCAATGCTTTTTTTGCTTGTCACAATATATCTGACCTTTATTCTGTTGTTATTTGCCAGATTTCTCAGGTACTTAAAGTTTTCTATGGCATCTTCTTTTTTCCCTTCGTTTATACATTTGGTCATCCTGTCAAAATCATCAATTACAAGTACGGTATATATACCATTTCTCCTAAGTCTATAAAAAGCATCATTTAAAGTTTTTCTAAGAATGGGTACCTCTTGAAAGTTTTCATACTTAAAAAACTTCTCTTTTAACTCATATTTTATATTGATGTCAATATTGTTGCTTTCTTCAACCTCTCTTTCCAAGCTTTCAAAAAGAGTTTGATAGAATGCCAACGTATCTGCGGGCTCAGAATCAAATATCTCCACCATAAGAGTATCGGATTTGTCAAAATATGAAATGATATAGTTCAGCAAAGAGGATTTGCCCATGCCGTCATAACCTACTATGGACACGCTGTCTTGTGCGTTTACTCTATCATAAATTCTTTTAATTATTTCTCCCCTGCCTATTAATTCCGGCTTGCTATACATATACCCCTGTCCCCCCTTGTATCTCGTTCAAGACTTCATCTGCGTTCTTCCACCTTCTTGTCCATCTGCGCAATTGTTCCACGGCTATGCAAACTGCCAGGTCATCCTTATTTTCATTGGATAGAATCCTTCCTGCTATAAGCTCGTTAACAATTGCTCTTACCTTATCCTTATACAAGCCGGATATACCTCCGGCAGAATGAAGCTCTTTCATCCTATCATATAATCTATCTATGTCTATATAATCATCATAGGCTTGTGATTGTTCAGCAATTATGGCCACCACAAGCTTCTTGTATCCGGAGTCCAGAGAGTTCCAGAAATGCTCATACATGCTCTTTTGTGTCATATCTATCAACTTTTCCGAAACAGCTTCTACGTCATCGGGATAGACTACATATCTTTCCTTTTCCCTGTTCAACAGCTCTACAACTCCGTTTCCTACAGCCGTTAGGAAATATGGGTGTCTGCAGGTTATTATCAAAAATCTTTCCACCGCACCGGGCAGGCATTTGATGCCTTTCAGCCCAAGAGGCTTTTCTACCATCTCCCTGGCTTCGTCAGGCTCAAGGAATCCTACTTCTAAGGGTTTGGCGGTATCCGATATCTTCAGAGCCTTCTTCTTCATTATATTAAGCAAATACTCTCCTCCGGCAATGATAAATCTGGTTTTATTTGAATGCTGCATTTTTGTTCTAATAAAATCAAACAACTCATCTGAATATATACCATCTTCTACTTTTTTTACAACCTCGTCAAATTCATCAATCAAAAGAAGCAGGGACTTGTCCCCTATATTTCTTTCCACATTCATAAAAAATCTCTTCAGCTGACGAAGAGGGCTGGCCTCAAAAGCCTCTTCAGAAGGCATCTCTATGTCAATACCGTAATCATCAGACAATCCGTAAACTATGTTTTCTACAAAAAGCTGATAGATGAGCTGACCTGTGTTGTCAGCATCAAAAACATTCTGGCAATCACATTGAATAGGATAAAACTTGTCTTTCATAATGCTTTCCACATGATTGAGAAGTGAAGTTTTTCCAACTCTTCTCAAACCATATATGAGGAAGGTGGTGCGATCCCCGTCATCATAGAGGCAATCCTTTATCCTGTTTAAAATAGCTTTTCGTCCGAAGAATTTGCGTTCATCATCAATTGGGGCTGTTGGATATGTGTTTTCGCTGATCCTTTGNNTACTTCAATGCAATAATTAAAGGTTTGAAATTCTCCATCAGAAAAGCTGGTTTCAACGGAAATCCCAAAATCTCCTTCTTCTTCAAAAATATACTTAAATCCTACCGCAAGCTTTTCGCCCTCTCTTAGAGTTTGCTTTTCTTGCACATAAGGAGTCCCCAACAGCTTATTATCCTTCAGTATCTTAAAGGTACAGACAAACTCATCAGCCTTTGCCTTTCCCTCGTTGGCTGCTAAAAAGTGAAAGCTGCTTTGAAGCTTGTTTTGCTGCGTTCCATTATCTATCCTTTTTGTATGAATATCTTGGCGGTTCAAAAAAGTCACCTTGATAACAGGCTTATTCTCCAGCTTCTTTATTTCTTCATTGCATGCAAACAATAGGTTGTTTGTAAATGCATTAATATCATATTTATCTCTTTTATAGAATTGCTGCTCTGCAATCTCATCCATTTTTTTAATCTGATTTACCGCATCATCTATGTATATTCTTTTTTCATTGGAATTCTCAGCATTTGCATATTTTTCTATTGCGGCTGCAAATAAGTAAAAGCAATTCAAAATGCCCTCTTTTTTATCTCTATATTCCTCCTGATACACTGTAAAGAATCTATAACCCAGCCTGGAAAAAAGCAAATTGATTCTTTTACCATATTGAATATTCTGCAGCAGAGCAGAAAAATCATCTATAAGGGTATGAGCTTTAAAAAATGCCATATGATAGCTGTTCAGTTTTTTAGAGGATTTATCAATGAGGCATCTGTATTTGGCATACCAAATAAGATGACTTTCATAGGCTAAGGCAACTTGAGAATTAAAAATCTTTTGACCCCTGGTGGATCGCTCCAGCTCAGTCTCACAATATTCTGCAAGATATTTAAAAAATTCATTATACATTCCTAAGATTCTGGCTGCAGCTGCGGCCTTTAAGCTTGCATCGCTTCTTCTGCTTAATTCCGGAATGGATAAAGCTTCTACATTGCCCACATATCTGTCAACAACGCCTGCCCATACTTTATACTGTCCTTCCAAATCTTTATCAGCAATTTCACATCCGGATAATGCTTCTGCCAATACAGGGGCAAATCGGGGCAATTCTTCTATAACATCCTCTGCATTATCCATATTGTCAAATATTTTTAGAAATTCATTTACAAAGCGCATCTCAGCCGATTCGTCTTTTGCAGCTGCCCCTTCTTTCTTAACAGAGTCTTGCAGTTCTATATTATCAGCTTTGACCGCTTCACCTGTGCTATGATTTTTCTTCACAGACAAGCTGCTGATTTGAATCTCGCAGGCTTCGTATATCTCATATTCGTCTCTTAGACTCTTTAGCATACTCCGTGCCTTATCATAATCTCCATTCAACGCTGCTTTATAAGCATGTATGATAACAACGGTGCTGTCTTTATCATCCTCATTGCAGGAAAGATACTTTGATACATAACCGGAGTATTCGGTTTTTTGGACAATAGACAATAATGCTTTTGCGAAAAAGCTCTTTTTATCATAGTCTGCAGGATCTATGTTCATTCCACGCTCCATCTTCATCAGCAAATCACAAACATGATACATCAATATGGAAGTAGATTCTCCCTTTTCTTCCTCAGATAGATTGTTCATAGCATATCCAAAGTAGGATCTTGCTTCCTCCGCATAAAAGCACCCAAGCAAATCAAAGCCTAACTTCATATGAAAATATGTATTCTTTTTTAAATCTTCAACATATATTTTGCTTAGTTCAATTATTAGCTTCTTATTTTGCTCCTTATCATAATTGCTTTCGTAAATGCTTTTTATATTTCTGCTGCAGTTGAACAAACTTGTCATCAACAGCATGACAAATTTCCTTTCCTTATGGTCCTTTGAATCATGCAGCAAGTCGATACAAGCATTTAGTGTGGCATTTACCTCATTATATGAGCTTAGCTTGCCAATAGCCTCCTTAACATATGGAAATGTAGAAGCTTTGTTGTCATAAACAAAGCTAAGAGCAGTAGATAAGGCTCTTTCTACGCAGCT
>DPSW01000372.1 GCA_003527145.1 Clostridiaceae bacterium
CGTCCAAAAAGCCTATAAAATGAAGCACATCTGTGCCGTAGCCTTCAGCCAGCTCTTTTGCCGAGCCCTTCACCACCTCATCAGGCTTGTTCAGGATTTTCTCATATATACCCTTTTCGATGTCAAAGTATTCTTCCCAAAACTTCTTTTGTATTTTCGGATCCTCTTCTTTATATGCGGTTTCTCTCCAAGTTTCAAATAAGCTCATATTACATNNTACCCTAATATTATATTACAAAGAGGATTTGTTTTCAAATATTTGATGATTTTCAGAGTCAAACATACCCAAAATGGTGATCAGTATGCTTGTAGTCACACCAAGAAACAATGGATCAAAGCTTTGGGGAAGGAAGATCTTGCCCAGCATTACCGATATTGGGCTTATGACCATCGAACAAATAGCATAACTGCTTTTCACCTTGCCTTTCATGAACAAAGCCGCACATAGAGGCATGAAGACTGTGGCTCCTCTCAAGCCCATGGACATGAAGCTCCATTTTAGAATCAGAGACTTGGCATTCCCTGTTGTAAATAACAGAGCCAGGACAAGGCATACCACTATAACCCATCTCGATACCTTGAGGAGTCTATCATCATCAGCGTTTTTATTTATATAATTTTTATATATATCCTTTGTAAATATAGTGCTTATTCCAAGGGCAAGACCTGCTCCCGTACCCACCACCGCAACCAGCAGTGTTGCCAGCACTATACCACCCAGCCAGGGGCTCATATATTCCAGTACGAACCGGGGAAAAGCCGAGGCTGCATTCATATTAGGATGATTCATCTTCATAAAGAGACCTATGAATATGCCTGCTATGCCTATGGGGGGTATCATAAATGCGCTTATAAGCGACCCGGTTCTGGCATCCCTCAAGGTTTTGCCGGATAATACGGCCTGTATATAGGTTTGCGTGGACAAAACTCCCAATACTAATGAAAAGCCTGCTGCTCCATCTATCCATACTCCTCGGCCGAACAAGCTGAAATATGGAAAGCTGGGGAAAGTATTAACAAAATGGCCTATACCCCCTCCATATGTAACAGCAATGATGCCTCCCGCGATAACAGATATATATAGAAGAATAAGCTTGGCCACTCCAACCAATCCTGTCCCCCATACTCCGCCGAAGATTACATAAGCGGACATAAGCATTATTGATATAACAGAAGCTGCAATGGGGCTGATTTTAAACATCGAAGTCAATAAAGCTACCGCAGAAAGTATTTGTGCTATTATGTTCAAGAAGGTTCCCAAGGATACGAATATGCTTGAGATAGGCCTTGCCAATCCTCCGAATTCTTCAGCCAGTATCTGGGGTACAGTTTCCTTATCGCTCCTGTGTAGAGGACCTGAGAAAAACAATGCAAGAATTAGGCATCCAATTCCTGCTCCTAAGGTAAACCACCAGGCTGAGAATCCATATAGAAAGGCCAGTTGTGCAGTACCTATTGTAGACGCCCCTCCAACCAATGTGCCCATAATAGTCCCGGTAATGATTCCCGCACCGGCTTTTTTGCCTCCCACAGAGAAATCCGACGAATTTTTTACCATTCTGCCGGAGTAAGCTCCTACCAGAGTAATCAGAAACAGCGTAAATACTATCCCTATTATGTGCTGATATGTTAATGTCAACATTATATTATCACCCTATCTATAAAGCTCTAAGGACTTTCCCCAATCGCTTAATCCCTTCCGCTATTAAATCCTCGCTCATTGTGCCGTAATTCAATCTGAAATGGTTCTCATTTCCTCCGTTAGGATAAAAGGATGACCCCGGCACAAAGGCTACCTTGCATTCCAAGGATTTTTTCAATATATCTGCCGCATCTATTCCTTTGGGAAGCTCAACCCAGGTAAACATGCCGCCATCAGGGTAAGTATATTTTATGCTTGCAGGAAATTCTTCCTTCATGGCATTTAACATAGCATCCCTTCTATTTCTGTATATGTTTCTGACCCTTTCCACATGTTCATCAAAATCATACAATTCGATAAACTTAGCCAATTCTATTTGAGACATGGTATTTGTTTGAAGATCTGCCCCCTGCTTTGCGAGAACATACTTCCTTACAATGTCCGGAGAAGCTGCTACCCAACCTATTCTTAGCCCAGGACAAAATGTCTTGGAAAAGGTTCCTAAATATATCACTATGCCTGCTGTATCAAAATGCTTAACAGGCGGTATTTCTTCATCCCCAAATTTCAGTTCTCCATAGGGATTATCCTCAATTATCGGAACATTATATTCACAAGCCAGCTGGATAAGCTGTTTTCTTCTTTCTATGCTCATGGTTCTTCCGGTAGGGTTTTGGAAAGTAGGCACTACATATATGAATTTTGTTTTCGGGTTTTCAATCAGCGCCTTTTCCAAATCATCTATTTTCATGCCTTCATCATCCATTGGAACTTCCACAAACTTAGGCATATAAGCTCTGAAAGCATTTAATGCTCCTACATAGCTGGGGCTTTCACAAATGACTACATCTCCTTCATTTATGAACAGCTTGCCGCTGAAATCCAATCCCTGTTGAGATCCGTTTGTGATCAATATTTGATCCGACTTTATATCAATACCGGATTTATTCATTCTTTTTGCAATGAATTCTCTCAAAGGCTGATATCCTTCTGTGGTACTGTATTGCAGAGCCGATCTCCCTTGCTCTTCCAATACCTTGACGCTTATCCGCTTCATTTCTTNNTAGGAAAGGATTCAGGAGCCGGCAGCCCGCCTGCAAAGGATATGACTCCAGGTTGCTGTGTGAGCTTTAGGAGTTCTCTTATAGCTGACGGCTTTATGCTGTCAACTCTATCTGCATATTTTATCTCCATAATTCTAACCCTCCAATTATTGAAACTCTGCTGCTATTGAGCAATCTCTACGCCCTTTTTAAAGGCTTTGATATTCAATTCCATAACTTTAGGCTTTTCCTTATACGCGTCTTCTATAGCATTTAGCAGGGATTCCTCTGTCAAAATGCCCGTAAGCTTTATTATGGTTCCGAGGGCTATTACATTTGCTACAGTAGTATTTCCCAATTCTCTTGCAAGGTCAGTAAAGGGGAAGCCATATTGTTTTGCCTTCGATTCCTTTGGCTCTGCGATCAGGCTATTATCATACACTAAGCAGGCATCAGAATCAACTTTAGATACATATCTATCATAGGCTACCTGAGCCAAAGATAATACTATATCTTCTTTCATTACCTCCGGATAGTATATTTCTTTATTGCTTATTATAACATCTGACTTAGTAAAGGTTCCTCTTGTCTCCACTCCATAAGAAGATGACAGTGTGGCATATTTACTTTCATATAAAATAGCAGCCTCAGCTATAAGCCCTCCNNTAAGTCCCTGGCCTCCGACGCCGCTTAATATCAATTGCCATTTATATTTCATTATTTATGCCTCCTCCAGCTTCGGCTGTACAGCTTTCTATTATGCTTTGATATTTTTGGCTGTAATCCGGTATATCCTTATCTGTAAATTTGCCCATTATAAACTTCTTTTCTCTATCTTCCCGGCTTAACTTCTCCGCACCGCTTATTGCGACTGAATTTTCCTTTATCCATTTCAGCATCTGAGGAGCAGTCCTCATTCCATTGAGGCGGCCAAAATG
>DPSW01000063.1:0-6815 GCA_003527145.1 Clostridiaceae bacterium
TTTATAAAATTGCTGAAGAATTTATTGAATTTGCAAAGAGAAATAATACCATATTAGGATTGATGTTCATTGATGTTGATAATTTTAAGTGTATAAATGATAAGTTTGGGCATGAAGCTGGGGATAAAGTTCTAGCGGAAGTTGCCAATATACTGAAGAAAACTACAAGAAAGACAGATATTGTGGCAAGATATGGCGGGGNNATTAACGAGTATCGCAATTATAAAAAAATTGCCTCCAAAATTGCATGCAAAAGCAATAAAGTTTTTGTTTTTGAAGGAAATAAAATAGAAATATCCCTAAGCATAGGAGTCAGCTTTTACCCACGAGATGGATGCAGTATTGATGAGCTTGTATCAAAAGCGGACAAGGCTATGTATTGTGTAAAAAATGCGGGCGGGGATGGCTGCAAGCATTATCTTGCATAGCGGAATAAGTAAATCAAATCGCTTTATATGCCGATATAATAATTAAATTCATCTGTTCCGGATTGTAAGGAGATAACCGGATAGATGTCTTATTTAAAAATAACGCAAGGAGGCGAAGATCATGAGAATACAAAATTCTTCTGTAGCCATGGCTGGAGAATCAAGACGCATAGAGGTTTACTCAAAGGAAGAGTCGCTCAGAGCATGGGTAGATAAAGACGGAAGGCTGCCCGGCAATGCAATGGATCAAAAAAGTATCATATTAGAAATCTCGGAAGAGGCTAAGGCAATGGAGGCAAAAGCCTCTAAAATCGGAGAAGCAGAAGAAATAGAATTGGNNGGATCCAAAGGATGATAGAATATCTGACGGGTAAAAAGATCAAGTTCTATCTCCCTAAAAAATTGAAGCTGGACAATCCCAATAATGCTGTCAACGGAAGCGGCCAGAACAGCGTGCAAGCAAAGCAAGGCTGGGGTATTGTTTATGAATCCAGAGAATCCCATATAGAACAAGAGAGCATGAGCTTTGCGGCTAAGGGCACAATACACACCTCAGACGGCCGGACGATATCCCTGGAGCTGAGCTTGAACGTAAGCAGATCCTTTGCATACAGCAGCAATATAAGCTTCAGAGCAGGCGATGCAGTGATGGTAGACCCCCTGGTCATCAATTTTGGGACTTCTTCGGCAGGGCTCACCGAAGGAAAGTTTCAATTTGACTTGGATGCAGACGGCAAAACTGAGCCAATATCTTTCTTATCCCAGGGAAGCGGCTTTATTGCTTTAGACATCAACAATGACGGCATTATCAATGATGGCAGTGAGTTGTTTGGGACCAGGACAGGAGACGGCTTCAAAGAGCTTTCGGTTTTTGATGAAGATAATAACGGCTGGATAGATGAAAACGACCCTATATATGAAAAGCTTCGCATATGGATTAAGGACGACAAGGGCAATGATCAGCTGCTTGCACTGGGGCAAAAGGGCGTGGGGGCCATTTATCTGGGTAATGTGGCCGCGGATTTCAGCTTGAAAAATTCGGACAATAGCACGAACGGCCAGATAAAAAGAACAGGCATATATCTGAAAGAAAACGGATCTGCCGGAACAGTGCAGCATGTTGATATTGCAATATAATGCATATTTTCATGTCTCCTAAATTATGACGTCAATGCTAATATGTATGAAAATGTATGTATAAACACAGAATAAAGCAGCAAGAATATGTATAAATTACTAAAAATGCATGGTAATATTTACTTGTTGAATTATGAACTGTAAAGATGTGTAATAAAAACACCTGCTTATACCTGAAGCAAGTGAGGGGGCTACAGCGTGGCATTGCATAAGATAAAGCTTTGGACCAGACAGCATGAAAATGTATTAAAAAGCATTGAAGCTTTTGGCATATATAGGCCTAAAAAGGAGTTCTTGGAGCAGAAATTCGATTCCATCTGGGAATATTATTCAGATGTTTACAGATGGTATGTAGAAAAAGCCGAAAGGATAGTAGCGAGGCCGAAAGGGGCGGAGTTCCCAATATGGCTCTCTGTCACATCGGATATGATGCTTCAGCCTGTGGAAAATAACGTCATAATTGAACTTGAAGCACCTATGGNNCCGACTCCGAAAAATGGGGCTATGTTATGAATTATTGGTATCTGCCCATTGACAATAGCGATGAAGAAAAATTCAACGATGAGCTGAAAAGGATGGGTATAGGAGATGAATCTGAATTATACAGGGGCCACAAAGGCAACTTCTATCCCCACCTTAGAAGCAAGATAATCAGAAGCTGGGAGAGGCTTTTTGAAGGAGTGGAGGAGATAACCCCCACTACCCAGGCTACCCTATGGGAAATAAGAAAAGAATGGGTTACTGACATAACCATATAAGTAGTATAAACTAAATCTCAATTCCAAAAAATATTTCATTGAAAATCTTTAGCATAGTATAATCATGATGGCAAAAGCACTCCCATACCTTAAAGGAACTTTCTACCGGTGTATGAGCACTCTTCATATAACATTTCAAATCAATAAAATATCCAATCATTATTCTTTATTATGTACTCCTACTAAAAAAATATATTTTCCTCTTATTATAACATGCCCATATGTTAATAATAAATATTGAAGCTATTGATTATTTCTATATAGAAATATTGCTTCACTAAAAGCAAACAAGTTTACATTACAAACCATATGGAATAGTGATGAGAGGAGTGTAGCAATGAAACTGGAAATAGGTAATTTCTATGTAAAGGACATCGTGTTTGGAGCTGAAACAGAATACAAGGATGGCATTTTGACTATCAACAAAAAAGAAGCCCTCGATGTTGTTTTTGAAGATGAACATATTACAGAAGCGGATCTCTTGGTTGTTAAGCCCGGAGATATGGTTCGTCTGGTTCCCGTTAAAGAAGCTATCGAGGCAAGATGCCGTGTAGGCGGAGGCCCGGTATTCCCAGGAGTGACCGGAGAGCTTATGCAAGCCGGAGAGGGGAAAATTCACGCTCTTAAGGATTCAAGCATACTTGTAGTAGGCAGACATTGGGGAGGCTTCCAGGACGGACTCATTGACATGGGCGGGGAAGGCGCAAAATATACGTATTATTCGAAATTAAAGAATTTAGTTTTGGTTGGAGATACTGACGAAGATTTCGAGAAGAATGAACAGCAAAAGAAAAACCATGCACTAAGATGGGCAGGTATGAGACTTGCTGAATATGTAGGAAAGAGCGTTGAAAAAATGGAGCCGGAGGAAGTCGAGGTTTATGAATTGGAGGCAGTTACAAAGAGATCGGCAGAGGTTAATGAGCTTCCAAGTGTAGTTCTTGTGCTTCAGCCTCAATCACAGATGGAAGAGCTGGGATATAATGACTTAGCCTATGGGTGGGACTGCAACAGAATGCTTCCGACCTTTATGCATCCCAATGAAGTACTGGATGGAGCTATGATCTCCGGATCCTTTATGCCCTGCTCTTCAAAATGGTCAACATATGATTTTCAGAACTTCCCAATGATAAAAAGATTATATCAGGAGCACGGTAAAACACTGAACTTTCTAGGTGTTATAATGTCAAACCTGAATGTTGCTCTCGAGCAGAAGCAAAGAGCGGCTCTTTATGTGGCACAGATCGCAAAATCTCTGGGTGCTTCTTCAGCTATTGTAGCTGAAGAAGGTTACGGAAATCCTGATGCCGATTTTATCGCATGTATAGTTGCGCTGGAAGATGCCGGAGTTAAGACTGTCGGATTGACAAATGAATGCACAGGAAGAGACGGTGCTTCACAGCCTTTGGTCGCTTTGGATGAAAAGGCAAACGCCATAGTATCTTGCGGCAATGTTTCTGAGATGATCGAGCTTCCCGCAATGGAAACAGTGATAGGAGAACTGGAATCCTTGGCAAGGGATGGGCTTTCCGGCGGCTGGAGCAACGATGCAATATTGGGTCCATCGGTTAGAGCGGACGGCTCTATAATAATGGAAAACAATGCAATGTTCTGCGGAGACATGGTAGTAGGCTGGTCAACAAAGACTATGAAAGAGTTTTAAGGAGGTGTATTTTAGATGAAAAAAGCTATTTTGTATATAAATCAGTTCTTTGGACAAATAGGCGGGGAAGAAATGGCTGATCATGCGCCGGAAATAAGGGAAGGCCAGATAGGCCCGGCAATGGAGCTTCAAAAACAGCTTGGTGACGAATATCATGTCACACATACGATCATCTGCGGTGATAACTTTATGGGTTCAAGGCAGGAAGAAGCGATAAATACAATATTAGGCTTTTTAGAAGGTAAGGAGCTTGATATATTCTTTGCAGGACCTGCATTCAGAGCAGGAAGATACGGCAGTGCCTGCGGAAATATATGCAAAGCCGTAAAAGAAAAGTTCAGCGTCCCTGTTATAACTTCTATGAATGAAGAAAACCCAGGTGTTGATATGTTCAGAAAAGAAATGTATATATTTGAGGGCGGAGCCAGTGCAGCAGCCATGAGAAAAGATGTATCCGCTATGGCTAATTTTGGAAAAAAACTGATGAATGGAGAAGAACTTCTTTCAGCTTCTGAGGAAGGCTACTTCGGCAGAGGCATCAGAAAGCAGGTATACCTGAATCCTCCCGTAAATGCTGCAGATAGAGTAATAGACATGCTTCTGAAAAAGGTAAAGGGTGAAAAATACGAAAGCGAGCTTCCCATACCTCCATCAGATTTGGTATCTATAGCACCGGCTATTTCTCCGGAGGAGCTGAGCAAGCTCGATATCGCTTTAGTTACTTCAGGCGGTATTGTGCCTGTCGGAAATCCTGATAGAATCCAGTCCGCTTCGGCTACTAAATGGGGCAAATATGATGTATCGGAGCTTTATGACCTGGCAGAGGGAGAGTTTATGACGATCCATGCCGGTTATGACCCTGCAGCGGCTAATGCCGACCCTGATGTTGTCCTTCCTTTGGATTCTCTCCGCGCTTATGAAAAAGAAGGCAAGATAGGCGGAGTCTACAAGTACTTTTATGCTACTGTTGGTACTGGTACAACGCAGGCGGAAGCTGCCCGAATGGGGAAGGAGATAGCAGCAGAGCTCTTAGCCGATGGTGTTAAGGCAGTTATACTAACATCCACCTGAGGTACTTGTACGCGTTGCGGAGCAACGATGACCAAAGAAATCGAAAAGGCGGGCATCACTATAGTACAGATGGCTAATCTTATACCTGTTGCCAAGACGGTCGGTGCCAACAGAATGGTTCCGACCATATCGATACCATATCCCCTGGGAGACCCAAGCACACCAAAGGAAGCCCAGTTCAAGCTTCGCTACCACAGAGTGGGTGTGGCTCTAGATGCGCTTACAACAGACATAAAAGAGCAAACTGTATTTAAAGTAAAAATATAGTGGATTGAGGGGATTGCCATATGAAGGAAATGGGAAAAAATAATACAGTATTTATTATTTCCTTGGTAGTGGTATTTGCCATTGTTGCATGGGGCCTATTGGCTCCATCCAGCTTTGGCAATGCTGCAAGCGGATTGTATAGCTATCTGGTAGATAATTTCAGCTGGCTATATCTTATTTCAATGTTTNNTGTGTCATACTTGGCTTTTCAAAATACGGCAATATAAAGCTGGGCCCTGATGATTCAGAACCGGAATTCAGCACGATTTCCTGGTTCGGTATGCTTTTTGGTTCCGGGATGGGAATAGGCCTTGTGTTCTGGGGTATAGCCGAGCCATTAAATCATTTCCTCAACCCTCCGGGGCTTGAAGGTGCTACAGCCGAGGCGGCTAATTTTGCTATAAAGCAGTCTTTTTTCCATTGGGGCTTTCACCCATGGGCAAATTATGCGGTCATAGGCCTGGCACTGGCATATTTTCAATTCCGTAAAAATGCACCCGGTCTCATAAGCAGTATTTTCTTGCCTCTCATCGGAGAAAAGGGTGTGAGAGGGCCGATAGGAAAAGCTATAGATATACTGGCCATATTCGCTACTGTTGCAGGTGTGGCTACTTCCCTCGGTATAGGGACGCTTCAGATCAACAGCGGACTTAGTTATATGTTCGGGCTTCCTACTACGAAAATGGTCCAGTTATCAATAATCGCGGTAATAACCATCATATATATATGGACNNGCTTTTATCCGACTGGAACTTGATCTTGGCATTTGCTATACTGGCGCTGTCTATAATTATAGGGCCCAAGTTGGCTATGATAAATTCTCTCACAAACGGTATAGGAATGTATCTTGATAAGTTTGTGTATGACAGCTTCCATATAGAAGCCTTCGGTGACAATAGCTGGATAGGAAGCTGGACAATATTCTACTGGGCCTGGTGGATAGCGTGGGCACCATTTGTCGGCACGTTCATCGCAAGAATATCAAAGGGCAGGACTATAAAAGAATTCGTTATTGGAGTTATATTGGCCCCATCTCTTGCGTCCTTTATATGGTTTGCAGTATTCGGATCATTAGGTATAAATCTTGGAGCCAAGGTAGGGGCGGAGGCTATAAAAGTAACAGAAACAGCGTTTTTCATAGTTATGAATAAGTATCCTTTGGGGTATATAATTTCTCTTATAGCAGTATTCCTGCTCGGTACCTTCTTTATAACCTCAGCGAATTCAGCAACTTTCGTCCTTGGAATGATGTCACAGGAAGGGGACTTAAANNAAAATTATCTGGGGCTTGGTGCAAGCATTGCTTGCGTTCGCATTGCTGCTGGGAGGAGGCCTGAAGGCTCTCCAGACAGCGTCCATCGCGGCAGCCTTTCCATTTGCTGTTGTAATGATACTGGCATGTGCAGCGCTTACGAAAGCTTTGAAAGAAGAGGAGTAGATACAAAGGGACGCTATGGATGGAAATTCAGGCGATCCCTTTTCTATTTAATT
>DPSW01000063.1:6827-15330 GCA_003527145.1 Clostridiaceae bacterium
TTTTTATATGCTTTGCACTTGGAATTGCCACATTTTACAGCAAGAAGATGTACAAATTGCCAGAGATGTATGGTAATATTTACTTGTCGGAATAAAGAACTGTGGCTGGTGCAAGAAGCAGCACGGAGGCAGCATGCTCAAAGCGTGCAGTTCAATCTATTATGGAGGGGGTTAAAGTATGCAATACAGAGAATTTAACAAACTGGGGGACAAGCTTTCGGTTCTTGGGTTTGGCGCCATGAGGCTGCCGCTGAATGGTGATGATCCCGGCAATATCAAGGAAAAAGAAAGCATAAGACTGATAAGGTATGCCATAGACAATGGAGTCAACTATATTGATACTGCCTATAATTATCATAAAGGCAAAAGCGAGATGATAGTGGGAAAGGCTCTGAAGGATGGCTATAGGGATAAGGTTAAGCTTGCCACCAAGATGCCGGTATGGCTGACAAATGCATATGAGGATTTTGATAAGTATCTTGACGAGCAGCTTCAGAAGCTGGATACAGACTATATTGATTTTTATTTATTGCATAACTTAAACAAGAAATACTGGACCAAGCTGAGAAGCATCAATGTCCTTGATTTTGTGGACAGGGCTCTGCAAGATGGCAGGATCAAGCATATAGGCTTCTCGTTTCATGATGATGTAAGCTTATTCAAAACAATAATTGATTCATACGATTGGGATTTCTGTCAGATACAATACAACTATATGAACGAGAATTTCCAGGCAGGCACCGAGGGTTTAGAATATGCAGGCTCAAAGAATATTCCGGTGATGATAATGGAGCCTCTTTTAGGAGGAAAACTGGCTAAAAGGCCGCCAAAAGAAATAAAGGATATATGGGATAAGGCGGCAATAAAGAGAACGCCTGCCGAGTGGGGCTTGAGATGGGTTTTAAACCATAAGCAGGTAGCGGTGGTTCTAAGCGGAATGAACACCGCAAAGCAGGTGGAAGAGAACATCAAAACAGCTGAGACAGCACTTCCCGGTTCCCTAGAACAAAAGGAACTGGATATGATAAAGAAAGTATCGGAAAAGTACCGCTCAAGGATAAAGGTGGACTGTACCGGCTGCGGATACTGTATGCCATGCCCCAATAAAGTGTGGATCCCTTATAATTTTGAAATATATAATGATTTTTATATGTATGAAACCGATAGATATTCGACTGATATGTACAGGAGGCTAAAGACCGGAAATCAGGCAGCATCGGCCTGCGTTGAATGCGGCAAGTGTGAGACTGCATGTCCCCAGGGCCTGTCTATTATGGAAACTCTGAAGAAGGTAGACGTCATATTGGGCAAGTAACTGGATTCAGAATTTATTGGAGAAAGCCTATTTTTCAAATCAAAAGCTTTATGGAATAAATAAAAATTAGTATTGACTCTCCTCCCGGGGAAGGGTTTATCATACTATTGAGGCCTCAAAAAATGTGCACATGGGTGGGTTAATATGTTTAAAATCGGAGACTTTGCAAGAATAAACAGGGTGACAGTCAAGACATTAAGGTATTATGACAATCTTGGCCTGCTGCAGCCTGAAAAGATTGACCACAATACGGGATATCGATACTATTCGGCAGATCAGATGCCGAGGCTCAATAAGATTCTTTCGCTAAAGGATATCGGTTTTTCTCTGGATGAGATTTCTGTAATCCTTAATAAGAATATGGATTCGGAGCAGATACAGATCCTTTTGGAATTAAAGCGCTCAGAAGTATTTAACAGATTGAAGGATGAGCAAGCAAGATTGACCCGTATAGAAACACTCATTAAAATGTGTAAACAGGAGGAGTATAGTATGAAATATGATATCGTGTTAAAGAAGATAGAACCTATTAGGGTAGCTTCCCTAAGGGGCACAATACCAAACTACAGCGAGCAGGAACATTTGTGGAATGAGTTGGCAGAACATATACAGAAACACGGGGCAAGGATAGTTCCTCCATGTATGGTTATTTATCATGATATAGGGTACAAGGAAGAAACTGTCGATGCAGAGGTGATTGAGCCTATAGAAGGCAGGCTTCCAGATACTCACCGCATTAAAGTAAAGGAACTGGAAGGTGTTGACGAAATGGCCTGTGTAGTCCATAAAGGTCCATACCAAACATTGAATATGCCATATAGTGCGATTACCAAGTGGATTGAAGAGAATGGATATGAAATAGTCGGACCCCAGAGAGAATTGTATCTAAAGGGGGAATGGATAACATCGGACCAAAATGAATACATCACTGAAATACAGTTTCCAGTGAGGAAAGCGTAAAGCAAGTGAACTCCGGCTTTCCTTTCAGTAAATGCATTGAATGCGTTTTTTATACATTGCAGCTTTCACAGCTAAGCAAGACTATAAAGGGAAAGTGGGGATAATATGAAAACAGTAATAATAGACGGCCAAGGCGGGAAAATGGGTAAAATGCTTGTGGAGCAATTGAAGAAAAGCTTGCCCTCCCTTGAGCTTATAGCTATAGGTACAAACAGCATAGCGACTGCTGCAATGATGAAGGCAGGAGCAGATCACGGAGCAACAGGCGAAAACCCCGCAGTAGTTGTCAGCTCCGATGCGGATATCATAATAGGCCCCATCGGCATCGTAATTGCCGATTCCATGCTGGGGGAGGTCACGCCGGCAATGGCAAAGGCAATAGGGCAGAGCAAGGCTGAAAAAATATTGATTCCTGTAAATAAATGCAACAACCATGTAGTGGGTTCACGGGAACTGCCTCTATCCGAATATATAAAGCTGGCAGTAGAGCTTGTTGAGAGCATTAGCAAAGAGATGTAAATACTAAATCGCAGTTTTGGGCTATATTCATTTCTGAAAAATATTTATTCTCAAGAGGTATCCATTCATCAATAAAGCGGCGCAGCATATGCTCTCCGCTGCGCTCAAGGATTCTGCGTTTTTGTGTTTCCGGGTCAACTCCTAAAAAAATCTTTAAAGCATAGGCGCCATGGAGGGTGGGATGCATACTGTAAACACCCTCCACAATGCTGAGCTTTTTAGGGCATACATCGATGTAGTCCGCTAGGCTCCCCAAGGAGCAGTCATATATTTGATATCGGAATTTACGATTTTTTCTAATCTTATCTAAAACCTCATATTTAAAACGGACATAATCAACATTTCCTCCGGTTTCCTTCATCCTTTCCTCCGTTCTTTGCTCGGGGCGCAGGAAAAAATCATCCATATGGAAGATGTTGCAATCATAAAGGCTGCCTAAGCGGGCGGCAAATGTGCTTTTGCCGCTGCCGCTATTGCCGTCGATGGCTACTATTACCTCTTTGCCTTCTTTCAGCAGCTCATCAATGGCGAAAATAGCCTCAGGATATATTTCCCCTTGTATCAAAGCTTACATCATCCTTTCCAGGTGCCTGTTTTTCTGGACAGCGGCATATATTAAGGGAATCAATATGAGCTGTATGATGATTCCGGGGAGAGCCGTTACAAAGGCGCCTGAGATAAATGCCGACCAGGCATATGATTTTCCCGACAGGCTGAGCAAAACTACGTTGGAAACTCCCAATACCGCCCTGCCGGAGAGCATTGCTATTATAAGGGCGACAAAGGTATTGGTCTTCTTTGATGCCAATCCTATGACAGCTCCGTAAGTTGCAAGCTCGAGGGCCATGGCTGTGGCTACGGGATAAAGGGGAGGCATTCCAGTCAGAATGCTTGACAATAACGGTACAACAGCTCCTGCGGCCAATCCGTATTTCCAGCCGCATATAAGCCCGCATAATAAGACGGGAATATGCATGGGCAGAAATATGGAGCCGGATAGGGATAGGGCATGAAATGCAACAGGGAGAGCAATTCCTACAGCTGTAAGGAGTCCTGCAAGAACGAGTCTTTGAGTCGATGATTTTTTCATTGTAATTCCCTCCAAAATAAAAATACCACAAAGCAAATGCTTCCCTTGAGAAAGCATATACCTTCGTGGTATAGTTTTACTGATTATGAGTTTAATTCTATAAGTACGCTAACTACAGTTAACAATTATCATTAGTATAGCATGAGGTATGCAAATGTCAAGAAGGCACGTCACTTTTACTTTAATTACAGGGTGTCGTCAGAGTCATGATAAATAACGGCTGATTATATCATGTAAGACAAATCAAAGCATTCTATGACAGGAAAACTGCCCCCAAAATTGGTATTGTATNNATATTTGTGAGGAGATGATCGAATGGATTGGATACGAAGCCTTAATAGAGCAATAGGTTATATAGAAGATAATTTGCTTACGGATTTAAGCTGTGAAGACATAGCGGAGCATATCTATTCATCGAGCTTTCACTTTCAGAGGGTGTTTAGTTTGCTGACTCAAATGACAGTCGGAGAGTATATAAGAAACAGGCGCCTTTCTCTGGCCGGGCAGGAGCTGATAATGTCAAAGGCAAGGGTTATCGATATCGCTTTGAAGTACGGATATGATACGCCTGAAAGCTTCACAAAAGCATTCAGCAGATTCCATGGAATAACCCCGATTCAAGCAAAAAGGGAAGGCTCTAATCTAAAATCCTTTAATCGTCTTATCATTAAAATTGAATTGGAGGGTGGTAGTATTATGGACTATAAGATTGTTAAAAGAGAGGAATACACTGTTATTGCTAAAACAAGATATTTCACTTCAGAAAACAGCCAGCAAGAAATTCCTAAGTTCTGGTCTGAATATTTTGCAAATGGTTTGCATGAAACTGTATGCGCTATGCTTGGGATTTGTGAACAACAAAAGACGGNNCTGCGAATGCGGTGATGATGCCGAAGTACCGAATGGATTTGAAAAGCTGATTATCCCGGCATATACATGGGCGGTTTTTAAATGTGTCGGACCAATGCCCCGTACCATTCAGAATACATGGAAAAGAATATACAGCGAATGGCTTCCCCAATCAGAATATGAGTTGATCCCGGATTATGATATCGAGTTATATAGCGATGGAGATAACCAGAGTGAAGATTATATCAGCGAGATCTGGATACCGGTAAAAAAGAGATAATAGAAGATTAAAATACAGCCTATATAATTATGCAGTGAGATAAAAATCCGATTAGGGCAGTCCTCCATAGGACAGTATAAAACAAAATGCTATATGGGCAATGCCAAGCAAGATGTCTATAAACAAGGTATCGTTCAAATCGAATGGTGCCTTATTTTTTATTGAGATACGAAGACAAAAAATCAAATTAGCATAGGAAAACAGTGCTATTGACATTTGCCCAAAACGGATGTAAACTCTAATTACCATTGGTAATTACCGATGGTAATTAGAGAGGTGTTTGCCATGAAAAAAAGTATAACAAAAGAACAAATTATTGAAACCGCACTGGATTTGCTCAAAGACAAAAGCGATATCAGGAGCGTAAATCTGCGGGAAATTGCGCGTGTTCTTGGATGCGCTCACACGAATTTATATAATTATTTTCCCTCCTTTAACGATTTGCTATGGGAAGCGCATATGGAAATAGAGAATCAGTTTATCAAGAAAATAGCCTTAGAGCTTGAAAGCGTACAGGATGATAAGCTCAAGTTTTATCAGTTCTATTTTTCTTTATCGGAGCTTTATTTAGATCACAAGGGCTGGTTCCGTCTTGCATGGCTTGATTATATTGATGATGCGCGGCCGGAGCAGGATAAAATTACTACAGAAAAAGCAGTAAAAACGATGGTTGAAATACTGGAAAGCATCTGGCTTGGTATTTATCCTAACGCTCCTGCCCGGGAACGCATACACAGCGTTCTGCATGATGTGCATTGCTATATAGTCGGTGAAGTGTCAAACTTCATAAACGGCAGAGGGTTAATACAAGATAGCGAAATGCTCAAAAGGCATATCGCAGAAACTGCCGTAATCTTTTTTACTCTGGCTTTAAAGGAGGAGTAACTTCCTATGCAATATTATGAACGGGAGCTAGCTAATGAACTGGAGTATTTTCAAAAAACGATTGCACTGGTAAAAACACAGCTGGAAAAAAAGCGTGAAACCAGTGAGCGCAGCAGGGGCAATCTTCTCTCGTCCAGAAAAGAAATGTGGGATGAAGCCGCGCATTCATCGGACGATTTTGACAATGTAGTAGAAATATCCCAATATTTAGAAGAACTGAATATGAAAACAGCATCTTACCTTGCCGGAACTAATGAAATACAAAAGCTGGAGAAGATGCAGGATTCCCCTTACTTTGCCCGGGTTGATTTTAGGGAAGCCGATACGCAAGAAAAAGAGAAAATATATATTGGCCGTTACTCTTTAATTGATGATGACACGCATAACATGTATGTATTTGACTGGCGCTCATCTATCGCCGGCATTTTCTATCGTTATGAGCTTGGTCAGGTGCAGTATCAAGCGCCTGGGGGCATTATACGCGGCAATGTTTCACTAAAACGTCAATACGAGATAAAGCGGGGAAAGTTTGAATACTTCTTTGATGCCAATGTACAAATTGTTGATGAATTTCTAAGGAAGATGTTGTCAAAAAACGCTTCGTCCAGGATGACCAGCATCGTAGAAACCATACAGAAAGATCAGGACATTATTATCCGTGATTCTAAAAATGAGCTTTTAATGGTTCAGGGGGTGGCNNAAGCGGCAAAACATCGGTAGCTCTGCACCGTGTAGCATATTTGATGTATCAGGGGCTGTCATCAAAGCTATCATCAAATAACATTGCAATCCTTTCTCCAAACGCCCTGTTTGCAAAATATATCTCAAATGTCCTGCCAGAGCTTGGGGAGGATAATGTTGAAACCTTGACTTTTGAGGAAATTTGCAATCAGGTATTTGGAAAGGGTTTCCAAATGGCTCAAACAAGAAACCAGTTTTTTGAACAGCTTATTACCTGTACTATCGGCACACAAAAAGATTTTATGAAATCCAGCATGGAGTTCAAGGCTTCCAATACGTTTGTCACCATGTTGAAGAGACTTGTTACTTACTATGAACGCAAATTAATTCCCTTCGGTGATGTTGCCTATAACCATCAACAGCTTTTTGACAGGCATTTATTAAAAGCAAAACTGCTCAATGGGGATGCCCGGACACCAATGGCTTTAAGGCTAAAGCAAATAGAAACGATGATTCTGCAGGAAATCCGGGAAGAAAGCAAATTCCGCCTTGCAGAGCTGGAATGGTTTATAGATAAATATCCGGACCATATCTATGAATCCCAGGCGTTTGCAAGAATGCTTTCCATCAGAGAAAACAGAATCTTGCTTGCATGTATCCGCAAATTTACGGAAATTGATTACGAAGCTCTTTACCGCAAAATGTTCCATGATAAAAACCTGTTTTATGCTCTGGCAAAGGGATTAGAACTGCCGGAAAATATGGAAGAGATCAGACTGCAGACAGATGAATTGTTATGGCTCAAAAGTCCCCAATATGAGGATGCTTTGGCTATTGCATTTTTGAAGATAAAATTGGCCGGCTGTGATTCCTATAAAAATATAAAGCAGGTCGTCATAGATGAGGTGCAGGACTATTATCCGATTCATTTTGAAATCTTGAGTTTGTTATTTCCTAAAGCCAAATATACGGTTTTGGGCGATGTCAATCAGACCATTGAAAAACAAACTGCATTGACCTTCTATGAGGATGTAGAGCGAATTTTAGATAAAAAATCATCTGCATTGCTTACATTATCAAAGAGCTTCCGTTGTACCAATCAAATTATCGCTTTCAGCACAAAATTTATCACTGAACTAACCCGCCCTAAGACCCCCGCCTCTATAGGCGGCGGGTGTCAAGGGCGGTTAAGTCCAGTATGGACTCGGCTAACATTCAGTGGAGGGTTGAATCCCCCGCTGAATGAAGTCTCGTTCAATGATAAGCCAGTAAAACAGGAATGTTTCAGCCGGGATGGAGTTCCGCCCGAAATTATATACGGTGCCAATCGAGCGGATCTGGACGAGGGATTAAAAGAGTTTATAGAAAGCATGAAAGAGCAAGGTTATAAGTCTATCTGCATCTTATGTAAGAGCTTGAAAGAATCAGCCGCATTGTACAGCAGAATAAAGAATTCGACGGATGTGGTTTTAATGGATGATACCTTTATCACGGAGCTATCCGGCACGTTTATTATCCCCATTTATATGGCCAAGGGATTAGAGTTCGATGCTGTCCTTGTTTATGATGTTGACGATACCCATTATCGATCTGCCGATGATAAAAAATTGCTCTATATCGCATCCACAAGAGCATTGCATAGGCTGGCCCTGTTTTATATGGGCAAGCAAAGTCGATTTTTGATTGAGAGTGAATAGGAGGATGACCATGACGATTGAAAAAGTAGCATATATTCTTGCTGAAATCCTGGGAGAAGATGAAGAAGATATAACGGAACAGACAGAATTTACAGAGGAATACGGCATCGAACCTATTGATGTCGCAAAGCTGATCATAGCCGTTGAAAAGAAATTCGGTATCACAATACATGATGATGAGGCCGCAGGCTTTCAAAATGTGGGCGATGTGGTAAGGCATATAGATA
>DPSW01000063.1:15396-28836 GCA_003527145.1 Clostridiaceae bacterium
TATTTAATGCGTTATATATAGCAAAACAATCATTTGTTTGAGATTGATATAAGGATGATGTAAAATAGATTCAAGGATTATAACTGAAAACTTATATTATGCGGAGGAGATAAAATGATCATCGATAATAACCCGAAAGAAAAGGAAGCCATGAAGGCCTTTCATAAAGGCGATCGCTCCCTTGGGCAAAAGATTCAAGATGAATTTGTAGAAGAATTAAGAGCAAGCTTAGGGAAAGAAGATCATTGCACATGTCAAAAAGCATGTAAATATCATGGGAAATGCATAGAATGCGTTGCTATACACAGAGCCCACAGAGAACATCTCCCCAATTGCTTTAGAAGTATGGTCAATGAAAGGATTGAAAAACTTTCTGAGCTGACGGAACACACTGCTTTAGAGCAAATAGGAAAATAATGGGTAAAATGAAGAAAAAAATCTTATTCCTGATAATGCTGATGATGCTGTGGTTTATTGGGCATATTGCAGTTATTGTTATAGATGGATTGAACGATGAACTGGGATACGCAGATGCAGCCGTCGTGCTGGGAAATAAGGTAGAACTAAATGGTGAGCCTTCAGTACGGTTAAAGGATAGGCTGGATAAAGCGGCAGAATTGTATGAGGAGGGATACTATAAGCATATTATTGTGAGCGGAGGTATAGGCAAGGAAGGTTATGACGAGGCTAAAGTGATGAAGGATTACCTGGTGGGCATGGGAATTCCCGGAGATAGCATCATTGTAGACAGCAAAGGCAATAATACGTTTATGACGGCGAAGAATTCTAAAGAGATCATGACAAAGAGTGATTTCAGTTCAGTAATGGTCATTTCTCAGTTTTATCATATAACGAGATGTAAGCTGGCTTTTAGAAGGGTCGGCTTTGAAAAGGTATATGCGGGCCATTCCAGCTTTTTCGAGATAAAAGATATTTATTCCTTGATAAGGGAATTCTTTGGATACTATAAATATTTATTTATGAAAATATGAAGCAATGAGCTTATAATAGCTTGATGACCAATGCTTATCTTAAAACAGTATTCTCACTTGCTGACACTGATATTAATGGGCAGTAAAGCTGGTAGCAAGAGAAATGACTAAAGTATTGAAAATAGTATAATGTAAAGAATATGTAATAATTTGACGACAGATACCTACTTGCTATCACTGGTATATAGTGATAAAATTGGTGATAGCAAGACAGGTAGGTGATATAATGGATTTTACAGAAAATATAAATATGGAGCTAAAAGAGACATTTACCAATGATATAAAAAAAGAGGCAATTGCATTTGCCAATACCCACGGAGGTATAATTTATATCGGTATCGCTGATGATGGAAATATTGTCGGCGTAAAAATGCCAAATGATGTGCTGCTGCAAGTCACCAATGCCTTTCGCGATTCCATCAAGCCTGATATTACGATGTTTACCGATTGTATGATAGAAGAAATTGAAGGTAAGCAAGTCATTAAAATCTCTGTACAGCGAGGTGTCAGCCGTCCTTATTATTTATCGGACAAAGGCTTAAGACCTTCGGGGGTATATGTCCGTCAGGGAAGCTCAAGTGTTCCTGCCTCAGAAGATGCAATCCGCCAAATGATAAAGGAAACAGACGGAGATACTTATGAAAAGGCTCGCTCGCTCGATCAGGAGCTGACATTTAAATATACTATAGATGAAATGGCAAAGCGAGGTATGGCGTTTGGAGAAGTGCAGCAAAAAACATTAGGAATTATTGGAGATGACGGGCTTTATACCAATTTGGGATTGCTGCTGTCTGATCAGTGTGTCCACTCAATAAAAGCCGCATATTTTCAAGGAACTGAAAAAAGTATCTTTATGGATCGCAAAGAATTCTGCGGCTCTCTTTTAGAGCAATTAGCATCAGCTTATCAATACATAGATTTACTAAATAAAACAAAAGCCATGTTTTTAGGGCTGAATCGGGTTGACAAGAGGGATTATCCGCCGGAAGCAATACGCGAGGCTTTGCTAAATGCTATAGTACATAGAGATTATTCTTTCAGCGGAAGCACTTTGATCAATATATATGAAGATCGTATGGAGCTTGTTTCATTGGGTGGTTTGGTTTCCGGATTATCTTTAGATGCGGTTATGCTGGGAGTATCTCAATCAAGAAATGAGAGGCTGGCTAATTTGTTTTATCGTTTGAGGTTGATTGAAGCATATGGCACAGGGATAGGAAAGATGATTTCCAGCTATCGGGATGCTGGCCTTATGCCTGCCATCAAAGCCGCTGACGGAGCTTTCCAGGTGGTGCTTCCAAACATTAACTATAATCATGAAGCATATGAAATGCATGAAACTGCTTCTGATAATAACAAATATGCAATTCCTAAAAAAAGCGAGCTGAAGCAGCAATATAAGAAAGTCATGGAATTTATTGAAAGCAATGGGAGCATAGCCCGAAAGGATGTTCAAGATCTCTTGAATGTGGGACAAACAAGAGCGTTAGCAATTTTAAATGAAATGGCGGATGCCGGATATATCAAAACAATAGGAAGCGGCAAAAAGACAAAATATCATCTTGAACAGAAGCGCTGATTCATATTATTTTACCGGGTTATACCGGTTTTTTTATAATGCATAGGAAAGTTTAAATTTCCTTAATCTACACTTTCCGTTAAAGGCCTTTCTTATTTCACTGTCAGCATTTGGACAGCTATTATGATATAATTATTAAAGTGGATAGATTTTTCATGAGGCTGCTAAGAATGAAATTGAAAAATATGAGGAAGGTAAATCATCAAGAGATAAGTCTTATTCTATGGAGAATATTTAAAAAGTATTTTTTAGATTTGATGTACAGTTTGGGGGAAAAATAATGGATAGGGTTTCACAACATGGCACTCAAATTTTCACAGAAATAAGAAAAGTAATGTTGGAAGCTAGAAAAAATGTAGCCCAAAAGGTAAACACTGAATTGCTTAATGCTTATTGGCAGATAGGAAGGATAATAGTTGAACACGAACAGGATTCGGAAGAACGTGCAGCTTATGGCAAAAGATTGTTAAGTGAACTATCTAAAGAATTAACAAAAGAATTTGGCAAAGGGTTTTCTGTTTCAAATTTACAATTTATGAGGCGATTTTATCAAGAGTATCCAATTCAGCAGACACTGTCTGTTAAATTGAGCTGGTCTCATTACTGCGAACTTTTAAGCATTTCAGGTTTACAAAAAAGATCGTTCTCTGAAAAGGAAGCTGTTAATTCTAAATGGTCTGTTCGTGAATTAAAAAGACAAATAAATACTTCACTTTTTGAACGTATTTTACTATCGGAAGGAAAAATAAATAAAGAAACAGTTTTAGCATTATCTGAAAAAGGTATCGAGGTTTCTAAGGCAGAAGATCTTATGAAGGATCCTTATGTATTTGAATTTCTTGGTATGCCTGAAAATAAACCAATGATGGAAAGTGATTTAGAGGAAGCTTTAGTTAAACATATAGAAAATTTCTATTAGAACTAGGCAGAGGCTTCGTGTTTGTGGGGACTCAACAGAGATTAACTGATGAGGTGGAAGCTGTTCTTGAAGAATGGCATGAAGAAGGTAATTAGGTTTTAAACCTTTGAAACTGGTATCTATTGAAGTCAGAAGAGAAAAATAGGAGGTTAATAGATGTTCAAAGAAGAAATTCAGTACAATCATAATGCAAAACCTAATAGCAGATAGATCCAGAGATTAAAAAAGGAATTTCCTCAATATTTTGATAAGGACGGAAATTTTCTAATAGATAGGTTTAAGGAAATGTTATCCCAAGAAGATGTAGACGTAGAAAGAGAAGGCTATGAACTGCGATTCTTGGGAAAGAGCTATGCCAAATATCTTACATCTACTGCAACAACAACAGTTATAACACCTGATTTAGAACATAATAATAAACCTGAGAATAAAGATAGCGAGAATATTTATATAGTTGGGGATAATCTAGATGCTATAAAGCATTTGCTAAAATCCTATAGTGGGGAAATAAAATGTATTTACATAGATCCTCCCTATAATACAGGTTCAGATGGTTTTGTATATCCTGACAACTTCAAATTTACCAAGGAGTCACTGGCAGATGCCATAGGAATTGAAGAAGATGAAGCGGAAAGGATTCTTGGAATGGCGGGTAAAAGTACCCATTCTGCATGGCTGACTTTTATGTATCCCAGACTTATGCTGGCAAGGGATTTACTTTCTGATGACGGAGTAATTTTTATCAGTATTGATGATAATGAACAGGCAAATTTAAAGCTGATTTGTGATGACATCTTTGGTGAGGGGAATTTTGTTGCACCGATTATTTGGCAGAAAAAGACTGGAGCTTCTGATGCTCTAGGCATTGCATCAATAACAGAATATATATTAGCATATATGAAAAATATATCTTCTGTTAATAGTTCTTTTAATAAAAATAAAGAATCCTATGATCTAAATAGGTATAAATATCAAGATGAGTTTTATGAAAAAAGAGGACTGTATTACATTGATAATTTAGATAGAGGAGGGCTACAATATAGCGATTCTTTGAATTTTGGTATAGAATGCCCGGATGGAACAATTACATTTCCTAATGGCAGAACTGAATATGAAAATGACGGTTGGATTTGGAAGTGGGGTAAACAAAAAGTTGAATGGGCTATAAAAAACAAATTTATTGAGTTTAGAAAATCAAATATAAAACGCAGTGGATGGTCTGTGTGCTATAAGAATTATTTAAATGTTGACAATGAAGATAATTTGATAGAGCGTGCAGCTCCATATAAGAATCTTGTAAATCACGTGTTAAATGCGAATGCAGCCGCTGACATGAAAGCTTTATTTGGAACAACTTTATTTGAATACTCAAAACCTGTTGAATTAATGAAATATATAATACAGCTAATAGATAGTGATGATGCTATTATCCTCGACTTTTTCTCCGGTTCTGCTACTGCTGCACATGCAGTAATGGAGCTTAATGCAAACGATGCGAATATTGAAAAAAACAGAGGCAAGCGAAAATATATTATGGTGCAGTTGCCCGAAACCATTGAAAAAGACAAACCCGCATATAAAGAAGGATATTACACCATCGACGAAATAGGACGTGCTCGTATAGACAAAGCTGCTTTGAAGATAAAAGAAGAAACAGGGGCAGACATTGACTATGGGTATAAATTATATCGATTAAGCCAACCATCGGATAAGACTCTCGATAAAATTGTAGCGTTCGATCCCCATGAGATATTAATCCTGGAAGATATGACTCAAAGCTTTGAATTTGGTGATGTACCTGGAAGATATACCATACTTACTACTTGGATGAATATGGATGGATACGGTCTGACTTCAAAAGCAGGTAAAATACGCTTGCATCAATACGAAGCATATGTTATTTATGATTCTTTATATATAATTGACCCAGGACTAGCTACAGATGATGTAATGGAAATGATAAAAAAAGTTGAAGATGGAAGCCTTAATATATCAAGGATTGTTCTATATCCTTATTCCATTATCTTTAATGTGCTGCATGAGCTTAAGAAGAATATAGCAAATCTGCGGAATAATAGAAATATCGTTGTAGTCGAGAGGTATTGATATGGATATTCAATTAAAGATATTGCCTCACCAGATAGAATGCCTAAAAGCTATCACCTCTGTTTTTGGGGATGTTCGTATTACAAGCAACAATCCTATTTACCAAAACCCTATTATTGATTTAGAGGATGAGAAGCTTCAAGAAAATATAGATAGGATATGGGATGGAGAAGATTTGGAATTAAAACCAATTCCAAAGTCCATGAGAAGAAGATTAGAACATAAAATATTAGGCATTGATGCAAAGCTTGAGACCGGTACAGGGAAGACCTATATCTACACTAGATTGATGTATGAGCTTCATAAACAGTATGGATTCAATAAATTTATCATACTGGTGCCATCCACACCCATAAAGGAAGGCACAAGGAATTTTATTGAGGCGGATTATTCCAAAAAGCATTTCGCCGACCTTTATCCCTTAGCCACTTTAAAACTGGAAGTTTTAAATGCCCAAAAATCAAGCAATTCTGGTAGAAAGATGTTTCCATCTTGCATATCTGAATTTGCAAGGGGCAGTAGACTGGAAAGAAATAGAATCAATGCACTTTTGATGTCCGATAGTATGTTGCTTTCTAAGAGAACCATGGAAAAGGATGATTATGATCAGACTATATTCGGTACTTTTACCCAACCCTATAAAGCTTTGGAAGAGACCAGGCCTATTGTAATCATAGATGAGCCTCATCGTTTTAAAAGGGAAAACAAGGCCTATAAATGCATTGAAGAACAATTAAAGCCTCAGTGTATTATTCGATTTGGAGCTACTTTTCCTGATATTCCAAATTCAGAAGAAAAAGATTATAATAATTTGGTCTATAATCTGGGAGCTTGCGAAGCTTTTAATGAAACTTTGGTTAAAGGAGTAGCTGTCCAGACTTTAGAAAATGCAGATACAGATGACTGCAAAATTAAACTAATGAACATGACCTATAAACCACGCTCCTGCGTTTTTAGAGATGAAACAACAAAGCAGAATTTTACCATGGAAGTTGGAGATTTTCTCAGTATCATTGATGATAAATTTGGAGGCATATCTATAGCTTCTATTTGGCAGACTGATGATCCAAATATATCAAGAGGTGTCACCCTATCCAATGGCCTGATTTTGCAAAAAGGCGACATAATATATTCTTCAGTCTATGGGGCAACCTATCAAGAACTAATGTTGAAGCAAGCTGTTGATAATCACTTTAAACAGGAAAAAGAAAATTTTTTGAGAGGAAACAAGATAAAAACTTTGTCATTATTTTTTATTGACAGTATCTATTCTTATCGGGGTGATGAGAATGATGGTGCATTGAGATTGAAGTTTGAAGAATTATTAATAGAGAAAATCCAAGAGGAAATTAAAAATATTGAAACAGAAGGCTCAGAAAATTTTAGATTAACGGAATACAAGGAATATCTTGAAGCATCTCTGGTTGATATAAAAAAGACTAATGGTGGTTATTTTGCGGAGGATAACTCTACTAAAGATGAGGATGTTCAGTATGAAGTAGATAAGATATTGAGAGATAAAGAGTCATTGCTTTCCTTCAAAAATGAATGGGGAAAATGGAATACTATGAGATTTATTTTCTCTAAATGGACCCTCAGAGAAGGCTGGGACAATCCTAATGTATTCCAAATTGCAAAGCTTCGCTCCAGTGGCAGTGAAATCAGCAAGCTTCAAGAAGTTGGGAGAGGTTTGCGATTACCGGTAGATGAACATGGTCATCGTATGGAAAGAGAGCAGTTTTACCTAACATATTTGGTAGATCATTCAGAAAAATCCTTTGCAGATAGCTTGGTTTCAGAAATCAACAAAGATGGGAAAGCTATAAATAGCTTGAAAGGCTTAATCAGTGAGGTTGCCAAGAGTAGAAATACGGAAGAGAGCAAGCTATTTGGAGAGCTTTTAATGGCAGGCCTTGTAGATATGGAAATGAACATTATTCCCCAAAAAAGAGATGAGTTGATAGAAAAATATCCTGAGTTTAATACAGGTGTTAAAGAAGACAAAATAATTGATATAAGCAAAGGCAAGAATGTCAAAGTTAAGATTCGTTCGGAACGATTTAGTGAGATTAAAGAACTATGGAATAAGATCAATCAAAAATATTATTTAAAACTAGATGAAATATCAGAAGAAGAACTGCAGCAAGCTATTCTAAAAATTCTTGAATCGGGGATTTATGACAAGCAAATAGTATATGTTACTGAGAGGAGAACGGCTAAACGTAATGTTGGAGTGACTCTTAAAGAAGAAATTGCAGGTTATCATGCCGTAGAAGATTTAATGCCATATAATGAATTCTTGACCAGGGCCGGCAAAAGTACGGGGATGTCCATAATAATCCTTCATAAAGCCATTACTCTGTATTCAAAATCCCATGAACTACAAAAAGATTTCTTTAATAGAGTTACTCTTCAAAATTTGATTGACAAATTTCAGGAATGGCTGGAAACTGCATTACTAAAACGATTCAGCTATAGAAATATGGGTATTGAGCCTAAAGAAACGGCGTTGACAGACATTAACGGAAGAGTTAAAGATTCAATTGTTCAGGGCAGTTTAGGCATTATGAAAGATGAAGGAGCTGTAGTACCCAAAAGATTTCTCTTTGATAGTTTTGTATATGATTCGCCAAAGGAACGCGAAAATATTAGCAGAAGTGATATAGATGAAGTCGTGGTATTTGGTAAGATACCAAGGCGAAGCATACAAGTTCCTCTCTATTATGGAGGGACAACGAGTCCGGATTTTATGTATCTGCTTAAGAAAAAAGATGGAGATTGTGTAATCAACTTTATTGTGGAGACGAAAGATATTCAGAAGAAAAGCGGACTCAGAGATGACGAAAATATGCGTATAGAATCAGCAAGGGCATTTTTTAAGGCAATGAAGGCAGACGGCCTTAATGTGACTTTTGAAAAGCAAATGAAAAATGATGATATAGTTAAGTTGATAAAAAAGCTGATATATTAAAAAGACTAAGGCGGTGATGAGATGAGCCTTCGTATAATATATGGCAGAGCGGGTTCCGGCAAGAGCCGTTTTTGCATAGAGGACATAAAAAGCAGCAAGAGAGAGAATCCGGATAAGATCCTCATCCTCATGGTGCCGGAGCAGTTTACCCTTCAGGGGGAGAAGAACCTGGTAAGGGCATTGGGAGCTTCGGGCATCGGAGAGGCCGAGGTGCTGAGCTTTAAGAGGCTTGCCCGCCGCATATTGGATGAAGTGGGCGGCGGGGCCAGGCAGCATGTCAACTCTGCCGGCAAGGCCATGATAATCCACAGCATACTGGAGAAAAGCAAGAGCAGCTTCAAGGCCTTCGGCAGGTCTGCAGGCCAGCGGGGCTTCGTGGATAGGATGGCTGGCATGCTCAGCGAGTTTAAGCGGTATAACATAACCCCTGATTTGCTTGACGAAACCAAGAATTTGATAGATGACAGATTTTTGAAAGACAAGCTGGAGGACTTGCTNNTGCTCATATATAAAAGTTATGATGAAATAGTCCACAGCAGGTACATAGATACGGATGACGATCTGACAATTCTGGCCCGCCGCATGGAAAAGAGCGATAAGCTGGCGGGAGCTGAGATATGGATAGATGAATTTTCCGGCTTTACACCCCAGGAATATGAAATAATAAAAAAGCTTTTGTTGCTGTGCTCCAGGGTAAATATTTGCCTCTGCACGGACTGCCTTGCCGGTGATGAGAAGATTCAGGACGTGGATGTTTTTTCTCCCACTAAATATACAGGCAGCCGCCTTGCTGAGCTTGCAAAGGAAATGGGAATAGATGTGGAGAGGCCTGTCAGCATGCAGGGGGATATACCCTATAGGTTCACACGTAATAAAGCCATAGCCCATCTTGAGAGAAACTTTTTTTCTTATCCTTACCAGGTATACAGGGAAAAGACCGGCAGCTTAGGCATACTGTCTGCGGCTAATCCCTACAGCGAGGTTGAGGCTGCAGCACGGCAGATCATACATCTTTGCAGGGATAAAGGCTTAAGGTACAGGGATATGGCGGTGGTGACCAAGGATCTGGACAGCTATGAAAAGCTGGTCAGGATCATATTCGAGGAATATAAGATACCTTTTTTTATAGACAAAAAAAGAGCGGTCTCCGACCATCCTCTGGCAATGCTGGTGCTCTCGGCTCTGGCCATAATACAAAAGAATTTTACATATGAAACTGTTTTCAGATATCTTAAAACAGGCCTTTCCGGCATAGGGACGGAAGAGGTGGACCTTTTGGAGAACTATGTACTGGCCAACGGCATAAGAGGAAGTCAGTGGTACAGCGAGGGCGAATGGAGCTACAGGCTCAATTATTCCTTTGGGGATGAGGACGCCGGGGAAAATGAGAAAGCTATAATAGAGAAAGTGAACCATATAAGGCACAAGGTGGCGGAGCCTTTGCTGGAGCTCAAAAAAGGATTGAAGGAAGCCAAGTTGGCTCCTGATGCTTGTCTATGCTTATATGAGTTTTTATGCCATATAGGCATTCCTGACAGGGTGGAAGAGCTGGCTGAAAAATACAGAGAGCAAAAACAGCTTGAAGCAGCAGAGGAATATAAGCAGATATGGGATGTGATAATCCAGGTCCTTGATCAGATAGTTGAGGTAAGCGGAGATGAAAACATGACTCTTGAACGCTTATCCGGATTTTTGAACATTGGCTTTTCCCAATATGATATGGGGCTTATCCCCCATTCCGGCGATCAGCTTTTGGTGGGCAGCATAGACAGGTGGAGAAGCCATGAGATAGAGGCTTTGTTTATACTTGGGGTGAATGATGGGGTATTCCCTTCGGCAGTCAGGGATGAGGGCATGCTGTCGGACAAGGACAGAGAGATGCTGAAGTCTTTGGGGCTGGAGCTGGCGTTGGATACCAAGACCAAGGCTTTTCAGGAGCAATACCTGCTGTATACCACTCTCACCAAGGCAGGCAGATACCTCAGGATAAGCTATCCTGCGGCGGACCATGAGGGGAAGGCTCTGAGACCGTCCTATGTCATCGGAAAATTGAAGAGGATTTTTCCCAACCTGGAGATCATGAGCACCATATTGGGAGATGNNAGATGGAGAAGCTATGTACCTCATAGGGCCTCCCCTGCCTTCCTTTAATTATCTCATAGGTTTTTTGAGGAACCTCGCAAATAATGATAAAGATGCAGACCTCTGGAAGGATGTATATTTATGGTTTTTGCAGAGGAAAGAGTGGCAGGATAAGCTGAGGCATGTAGCTGCGGGACTTCGATATACCAATGATGAAAGACCCCTGGCAAAGGAGAAGGTAAATAAGCTCTACGGCAGTACATATAATTCCAGCGTGTCCCGCCTTGAGCGGTATGCCTCCTGCCCCTTCTCATATTATGTACAATACGGCCTCAGGGCCAAGGAAAGAAAGGTACTGAAGCTGGAAGCACCCGATATAGGCAGTTTTTTGCACCTTGTCATCAGCAGATTTTCCGAAGGCTTGAAAAGGAACAATCTAAGCTGGAAGCATGTGGACGAAGCCTGGTGTCAGGAAGAGATAAATGAAATCATTGAGGAAATATTAGAAAGCATTCCCGGGCTTCCTTTCAGAAGGTCAAAGCGCTACATATATCTTAAGGAAAGGCTGAAAAAGGTGGTGACCCGCTCCATATGGCTTATAGCAGAGCATGTCAAAAAGAGCGGCTTTGAACCGGTAGCCTATGAGATGGCCTTTGGGGAGGCAGACGGCCTCCCAGCCATCACACTGGAGCTTCCTACGGGAGAAAAGATAGCTTTAAAAGGCAGAATTGACAGGATAGACATATTGAAGACGCAAAAAGGCACCTATGTGAGGGTGATAGACTATAAATCCGGCGCCAAAGAATTTAAGCTGTCCGATGTATATAATGGCATTGAACTTCAGCTCATAACCTATCTCAGCGCCATTTGGGAAAAGGGCCTTAAGAGCGGGGATGGCACATATATGCCTGCCGGCATCCTTTACTTTAAACTGGATGATCCGGTATTGCGGATAGATGGCAGAAAGCCTCCTGAGAATATTGAGGATAAGCTGAAGAAAGCTATGAGGATGAAGGGCCTGGTCCTGGCGGACAAGGAAATAATCACCGAAATGGATCGGGATATAAAAGGGGATTCCTTGATAATACCTGCGGGCATAACCAAGGACGGAAGCTTGAGCAGCCGGTCCTCTGCCGCAACGGTAGAGCAGTTTGAAAGGCTGAGGAATCATGTGAAGGAAACCCTTGTAAAGCTGTCGGCTGAGATGTTCACCGGCAATATATCCATATCTCCCTATAAAAGGAAGAAGTATATTTCCTGCACCTATTGCCCCTATTCCTCCGTATGCAAATTTGAAGGGGAAACCAACGGCTACCGGCTCATCGGTGATATGAAAGACGAGGAAGTGTGGTCACTTCTGGGCAAAAAGGAAGCAAAGAAGGAGGGTATGGAAATTGGCTGATTGGACCTGTGAGCAGAAATCTGCTATTGAAGTCAGCGGCTGTGACCTGCTGGTTGCGGCGGCAGCCGGAGCGGGCAAGACTGCTGTGCTTGTAGAGAGGATTATCAGAAAAATAATAAATGAAGACAGCCCTATGGACATCGACAATATGCTCATTGTGACCTTCACTAACGCTGCTGCCTCGGAAATGAGGGAGAGGATTGGAGAGGCCCTGGGCAAGGAGCTTGAGAGAAAGCCCGAATCTTTGATGCTTCAAAGACAGATGCTTCTCCTCAACAAAGCCAGCATCACCACCATACATTCTTTTTGCATGGATGTGGTTAAAAATAATTTTCACATGCTGGATCTGGACCCGGATTTTAGAATTGCGGATGAAACGGAAAGCGTACTTTTAAAGCTGGAAACCATCGAGGATCTTTTTGAAGAGAAATATGAAGCGGAGGACCAGGACTTTATCTATCTCCTTGACCGCTACGGGGGAAATAAGGACGATAAAAAGCTCCAGGACATGGTTTTGGATATATTCGAATTTGTGCAGAGCAGCCCATGGCCGGAAGAGTGGCTGAATAAGATGTGCAAAGCATATGATACCGCCGGGGAATGGGATTTTTCCCAGACTCTCTGGGCAAAGATCATAATGGAACATGCTAAACTTGAAATAGAGGGAGCATTAAACCAGCTGTTAAAGGCTGAGAGAATAGCTCATAGAAACTCAGGCTATGAGAAATGTGCGGCCCAGCTGGCAGATGATACAAATATGGTCAGGCAGCTTTTCAAGGCTGCCGGGGGTTCCTGGGATGATCTTTACAATGCCTATGGCGGCATAAATTTCTCCAGGCAGCAGGGGCCGGATAAGACTGCCGATAAAACGGATTATGATGAATTGAAGGACTTGAGGAAGGATGCTAAGGAAAGGATCACGGTACTCGGCGACGGGCTGTTCAACTGCAGCTCAGAGGATATAAAGGGAGATCTGGATGACCTCCATCCCATCATAGCCACATTATGCAGCCTGGTTTCTTCCTTCGGGGAAATGTATCTGGAGAGGAAAAAAGAAAAGGCCATAATAGACTTTAATGATCTGGAGCATTTTTGCCTCAATATTCTGACCCGGAGGGATGAAGAGGGAATGGTTATTCCTTCTCCTGCCGCTCTGAGCATCAGGGATCGATTCAAGGAGATACTGGTAGACGAATATCAAGACAGCAATCTGGTGCAGGAAGCCATCCTTTCTGCCATATCCAAGAGGGATGAAGGCAATCCCAACATGTTCATGGTGGGAGATGTGAAGCAGAGCATCTATAGGTTCAGACAGGCAAAGCCGGAGCTGTTTCTGGATAAATACAAGAGGTACTCGGAGACGGGCCGCTCATCGCATGAGGGAGGCTC
>DPSW01000063.1:28888-29445 GCA_003527145.1 Clostridiaceae bacterium
CTTTCGCCAGCTCATGTCCTTATATCTGGGAGAGATAAACTATGATGAAGGAGAATTCTTAAACCCTGGAGCCGTTTTTCCTGATGATGAGGCAGGAAAGGATGAATACGGCCATTCCATAGAGCTGCACATAATAGATATGAAAAAGGATGAGTCCAAGGCGGAGGATGAGCGGGAAGATCAAGTAAGCCGGGAAGGCGGCACCGCTGAAGACATAGAAGATCTGGATTCCATACAGGTTGAGGCCAGGCTCATCGGAGAAAGGATACTGAGCCTGATGGGTCTGAGGAGCTCTCAGCCTTTCAGAGTTTATGACAAAGATTTGGGCGACTATAGAAATCTGGAGTATAGGGATATTGTCATATTGCTGAGGACGGTAAAGGGTTGGTCGGAGGTTTTTATGGAGGAACTGGAGGGCATGGGCATACCAACCTTTGCAGATACGGGAACCGGCTTTTTCAAAAGGTCTGAAGTCCAGATAGTCATGTCCTTGCTTCAGATAATCGATAATCCTATGCAGGATATACCTTTGATAGCCGTATTGAAATCCGCTATAG
>DPSW01000349.1:0-6685 GCA_003527145.1 Clostridiaceae bacterium
CAAAGCTCATATCCATTATTTCCGCAGGATGCCCGTCTCCGGCAGCCAGGTTTACCAATCTTCCCTCGGCTAAAACATTTATGACCCTTCCGTCCTTCATCACATATCCCATTATGTTGTTTCTCATGAGTTTTTTCTCTGCCGCCAGGGCTTCAAGGTCCGGCTTCCATATCTCAACATCAAAATGGCCTGCATTAGCAAGTATGGCCCCATCCTTCATCTTCTCATAATGCTCCTTTGTAAGAACCTTGGCGCATCCTGTGACAGTGACAAAAAAATCTCCCATTGAAGCCGCATCATTGATAGGCATCACTCTGAAGCCATCCATATAGGCTTCTATGGCTTTGATAGGGTCTACCTCGCAAACCACCACGTTTGCGCCCAGGCCCTTGGCTTTGTTGGCTACGCCCTTGCCGCACCACCCGTAGCCTATGACCACTACCGTTTTTCCGGCTACGATAAGGTTTGTGGTCCTCATTATACCGTCCCATACAGATTGACCGGTACCGTATCTATTGTCAAAGAGATATTTGCAGTAAGCATCGTTTACAGAAATCATGGGAAATAAAAGCTGGCCTGCCTTATCCCTCGCCCTTAGCCTCAGCACCCCTGTTGTGGTCTCCTCGCAGCCTCCCAGCACTTCAGGAACAAGCTCCGATCTTGTGCTGTGCAGCAGATGCACCAGATCTCCGCCATCATCTATTACTATGTGGGGCTTTATGTCCAACGCCGCATTGAGATGTTCGTTGTACTCTTCATTTGTTGAATTGTACCAGGCATATACATGCAATCCGTCCTCTGCCAATGCCGCAGCTACATCATCCTGCGTGGATAGGGGATTGCTGCCGGTAATTGAGACCTCAGCCCCGCCTTCTTTCAATACCTTGGCAAGATAAGCCGTCTTAGCCTCAAGATGTATTGACATGACTATTCTTTTGCCTGTGAAGGGCTTTTCCCTTTTAAATTCCTCTTCAATCTTTGAAAGCACGGGCATATTCCTCTTTACCCATTCAATCTTTCTATGACCCGAAGGAGCCAGATTTATATTCCTTATTATATTGTTCTTCATATGTAAAAACCTCCTGCATTTTAAATATTATTTTTGTGCTCGGATAATTATATTATACTGTGCATCCTTTTCTTCTTCAATTCGTAATATTAAGCAAATGCGACAAAAGAGGAGACGGAAGTCACGGAAAGGCACGGAATTTTTCACGAAAAAACACAGAAGGATTTTTTATTTATTAATCGCTAATCTCTGGCTTTTACTACTGATTCTATCATTTGAGTATTCCGCTAGAATTTAAATTAATAATTTCATGCAACTTTAATATTATAAAATTTTAGTGATTCTCTGTGCAGTTTCAGTGACTTTTCGTGTTCCTCGTTCCCCATTTGCTTGTTGCACGATTTTTATAAATAACGTAATATAAAATTATATTTTAATGACAGTAGGTGAGATTATGCTTTATCAACTTTTCAATACCTTTTTCAAAATAGGATGTTTTACCATAGGCGGCGGTTATGCAATGGTCCCTGTAATACAAAGGGAAATTGTTGAGAATAAAAAGTGGATAACTCAGGATGAATTTTTAGACGCCATAGCATTGACCAACAGTCTGCCAGGGCCTCTTGCCACAAATGCTGCTACATATGTGGGCTACAAAATGGCAGGAATACCAGGCACTCTTGCTGCAGTCTTTGCTACCGCTTTGCCTTCTTTCCTGATCATATTGACCATCGCGATTTTCTTTACCAGCATAAAGGATAACATAATGGTTCAGCATATTTTCAGCGGTGTAAGGCCGGCAGTCGTGTCCCTCATCGTTTACGCCGTTATAAAGCTGGCAAAGTCCATAGGCTTTAAAACGAAAAATGTGATCATATCTGTTGGTACCTTATTAGGCATGATATTTCTGAATATACATCCCTTTATAGCGGTTACAGCGTCCGGAATCATCGGCTTCTTCTTTTTCAGAGAGGAGGAGGGAAAATAATGAATTTGATATTGCAAATATTCTTTTCTTTCTTAAAAATCGGTGCCTTCAGCTTTGGCGGAGGCTATGCCGTCGTATCCTTTATACAAAAGGAAATAATTCAGGGAAAGGGCTGGCTTGATACCAAAGAGTTCATCGATATAGTTGCAGTGGCTGAGATGACTCCCGGGCCCATTGCCGTAAACTCTTCTACATATGTAGGCTACAAAGTAGCAGGATTTTGGGGCTCTTTAGTGGGGACTGTGGGAGTGCTTTTAGTTCCTACGATTTTGGCCCTGATTGTTTCCATATATTTCAATAAATTCAAGCACTTAAGCTGGGTGAAATGGATACTCAAAGGCATCAGGCCTGCTGTGCTGGGCATCATTGCCGCAGCCTGCTATACCATCGGCAAGGTATCCTTTACGGATTACAAGAGCATAGTTATAGGAGTGCTGGTCTTCTTGGGAGTATATAAGCTTAAAATCAATCCTATTTTAGCGATCGTCATATCCGGCGGGCTAGGATTGGTTTTTTATGGGCTGATAGGCTGATGGGCAAATGGGCTTGGGTATGAGTCCAGAGCTCAGGCTTCAGAACTCAGAACTCAGGGGATTAGGGCGAGGCTCTGGAGTCATAGGAGGACGGGAAACACGGAAAGGCACTGATTTTTTCACGGATTTTCACGGAGGAGTATTGATTTTATAGACACTTTAGCTAAAGAATAAGCATATGTGCAAGTAACCATATCTATGTTTAAAAAACCTCTTCACAGTAAATAATACTAGCTGTGGAGAGGTGATTTTTTTGAGTGTAAAAATTGGTGTTCCCAGAGGCATGTACTTCTATAAATACTATCCCTTTACCAAAGCATTTCTCACGGAGCTGGGCGCAGAGGTAGTGCCGTCTCCCCAGACCAACAAAGAGATACTGGATATGGGTTCAAGATACTGCATAGATGATGCCTGCCTGCCGGTAAAGGTATATCACGGCCACGCCCATTATCTCAAGGATAAGGTTGACCATATGCTCCTTCCCAGGCTGACCAGCGTAGTTCCCAGAGAGTACATATGCCCTAAGTTCGGAGGCCTCCCGGAAATGGTTAAATACTCAGTCGCTGACCTTCCTCACATAATTGATGTGGAAATCGATCTGTACAAGAGCAAAAGCAATCTTATCAAATCGCTTTATGAAGCCGGAAAAATGTTCACCAAGAATCCATACCGCATAAAGAGGGCCGCCGATAAAGCGGTTAGAGAGCATAACCTATACCAAACCAGCCTGCTGAAAGGTAATCTTTCCGGGAAATATATAGACGGCGATGATATTATCTCCAATAACAGCGGCCCTTTGATAGGCATTGCGGCTCACCCTTATCTCATATATGACAGCTTTATCAATATGAAGCTATTAGAGAAGCTTTCCAATAGAGGCTTTAAATTCTTTTTGCCTGAAATGCTTGAGAAAAAAGTAATAGAAGGAAAATGCGAAGCATTTGAGAAAAGGATGTTTTGGAGCAGCAGCAAGGATCTGGTAGGCAGCTCTTTGTATATGATTGATAATGATAAAATTGACGGGGTGCTTATGCTGACAGCCTTTGGATGCGGCATCGACTCACTGTCTATTGACCTTATAAAGCGGCTGGAAAAGAAGGCCTATGGCAAGCCTTTCATGGTGATAACGCTTGATGAACACACCGGTGATGCCAATTTCAATACTAGGCTGGAAGCATTTTTGGATCTTGTAGATAGGAGGAACAAAATTTGAAGCTCACTTATCCCCACATGGGAGAGGCATATATTGCAGTTAAGGCCATGTTTGACGATTTAGGAATAGAAAGCATAATCCCCCCTTTCAGCACAGAGAATACACTAAGGCTTGGCGCCAAGGAGTCTCCTGAGAGCATTTGCCTGCCCTTTAAGATCATGCTTGGCAACTACGTAAGGAGCATAGAAGAAGGGGCAGATACAATAGTGATAACAGGAAGCTGCGGTCCTTGTCGTTTTGGCTACTACGGCCCCCTTCAAAAACTAATTCTAAAAGATATGGGCTATGATGTAGATATGATAATACTTGATCCCCCGCGAGAAGGCATATCCAAATTTTTCAACAACATAAGAAAGCTCAGCAGGGGAGCTGGTATTAGAGCCTATAGGATATTTCAAGAGGCTTACAGGGTATGCGAAAAAATAGATGAGTTAAATGAGATCCAATACTTTGTAAGGCCAAGAACCAAGGATAAGGCAAAGCTTAACGGCATAATGCACAATTTTAGCGCAAAGGTGTTGAATGCCAAGGGCTCAAAGGAAATTTCCCAGCTCATCGATAAAACTAAGGATGAGCTTTTATCCCTTGATATAGACATGGATTTGAAGCCCATCAAGCTAGGAATAATTGGAGAGATATATACTATCATAGATCCCTTTTCCAACCTCAACGCAGAGGATAGGCTGGGAGATTTGGGGGCAGAGGTGCATCGTTCCATGACTGTCAAGGATTGGGCGGAAAATAATCTCATAAAGCCCCTTAAAAGAGAAAAGCCCTATGAGCTTGAAAAAAGGTTATCAAAGCCCTATCTCCCCGTNNCAATGCATAGGGCATGCTGTAAAATACGCCAGATCCGGCTATGACGGTCTTATTCAGATATATCCTTTGAGCTGCATGCCGGAAATAGTATCCCGTTCAATACTCCCTCAAGTGGAAAAGGATTACGGAATACCGATTCTCTATCTCATAGTTGACGAACAAACAGGGGAGGCAGGCTATCAGACGCGGCTGGAAGCGTTTTATGATTATGTGGATAATAGAAGAAGACGAAGCTAATGTGCTTCGTCTTACTTGCCCGATATTGTGACCCCGGATGCCGCAATCCATGGCAGAATCGCCCTTCCATAGTCTATTCTTTCATTTGATATATCTGTAATGTTGTTAAACAATTCGTATAGATTTCCCGAGATCATAGTCTCACTTACCGGATATTTGATTTCTCCATCCTCAATACAGTAGCTGTTCTTTGCTACGCCGGAGAAGTCTCCACTCCTGCTGGGGTTCCCTCCGGAAAATCTGACTAACAATATGCCCTTTTTAATTGATTTCAGGATTTCATCAAGGGGCTTATCTCCTTTATCTATGATATACGCCCCGCCAGGGTTCAGCGCTCTGTCCCTTGAGGTTTTGTTTGCCCCATAAAGGCTGAGCATAAAGGTTTTTAATATGCCCTTATCGATTATAGTCATATTCTTTGCTTCAAATCCATCAGGCGTTATAAAATAGCCGCCTGAAATTTCATCGGACACAGGATTTGAATGCAGCGTAAGCTTTTCACTGGCTACCTGCCGGCCGATTTTGTCCTTTAGAGCACTTGTACCGGAGATCAGCGCCATATCTCTAAGGTAAACTCCAAGATACATTTCTATCATGGCCTCAAGACAATCCGGAGCGATCACCACATCTCCGATGAATTTACCTTCAAACGGTTTTGTACCAAGCTGTTCAACGGATTGTTCAATCAAAAGCTTTATAGAAGCGCAGTCCAACAATTCTCGATCTATATCATCAGCGGAAAAGCTTGTGTAGTTAAATGAGGAGGATCTTTCTCCATCCTTTGATGAAAACATCGTTTGGAAGCTATAATTACCCTTGGCTGAGCTCAATTCCACTCCATTGGAGTTAACATAATAGTCGCATCTATGTGTAAAGTCTAAATAGCTCTCCATTAAACTTATTTTAGGATATGATGTCTTGATCTCAGTGAGGTAATTCTTCAATCTTATATACATTTTATCAAGATCCGGCTCACTTTCTCCGCGGCTGAAGCTTTTTACAGGCTGCATAGGAGAAATATCATTTGCAGCATCCTCCTCCGAATCATCGGAAATTTCTATTACGTTGTCTATAGCATCCTTTAATGATTTCTCATCAGTTTTATTTAAGCTTATTACGCCTTTTTTGCCGTTTTTAATAGCCGTAATATTTACATTTGTATCAAAAGTAGTGCGCATAAGGGATAATTCATCGCCAGATGTATTCAATTCATACTTCTTGCTGGTTGCCAAATAAAATTCAGCCTTATCTATTCCGGCTTCCCGAAGGGAGTTAATACAATAGTTCGCTAATTCCCTATTCTTCATTTTATCTGCCCCCTATATTTACTTTACATTTTATTGCCGGTCCGCCCATGCCAACGGTGATCAACTGCTTCTTTCCGCAGTAGCCTCCTGAAATCCATTTCATATCGCCGGAAACCATTGTGACCGTCTTCAATACATCAAAGGCAACGCCCGAAATAGTTATATCCTTAATCGCCCTTCCAAGCCTTCCCTTCTTTATCTCATAGCCTAAAGTCACCCCAAACATAAACTCGCTTGTAGTATCGGCCTGCCCGTTGCTCGGCTGAATCAAGTAATACCCATCATCTATAGAAGCTATCATGTCATCGAGCTTGCTGGTGCCGGGGAGTATTGCAGTGTTTCTCATTCTGATCAGCGGCTCGTCAAAGAATTGAAAGGCTCTTGCGTTCCCGGTAGGCTTTGCACCAAAGAGCGCTGCGCTTTCCTTGTCGTGCATATAGCTCCTCAGGATACCCTTATCGATTATAACAGCGTCCTCTGCAAGGGTCCCTTCATCATCTATGTATATGGGAACGGGACAATTGCTGCCCAATGCGGTGTGAGCAAAATCTACAAGTGTTATAAGAGGGCTTGCCACTT
>DPSW01000349.1:6690-6899 GCA_003527145.1 Clostridiaceae bacterium
ATGGTATGACCTATGGCTTCATGAGCCAAAATACCTGCCAGCTTTGCATCTAGGATACAGGTTTTGGTGCCGGCTTCGGCATAAATGCCTTCGCATTTGTTTAGAAGATGCCGGTATAGATCATCAATCCTTCCATACAGATCCGACGGAGAATTGAATATGTCTTCAAATTGTCCCAATCCTCCCATGGAATCATTCACCTCAATAGG
>DPSW01000173.1 GCA_003527145.1 Clostridiaceae bacterium
TCGAGCCCCTGGAGATGGACAATGTTCCTGCCGTTGACTAAAATGATTATCTCGCTGCTGAGGCTGTCATTTTTGAATATTTTATTTCTAAACTTCAAACCATGCTTTTCACAAAGCTTAATAAGAAGAGTTTTTAATGTATGGCAGTGTTCTATTTGAATCTCCTTTGTGCCTGTATAATCTCTTATATACGCAAAATACTTTACCTTCATGAAAAATCCGCCCTTACATTATTTGTTAGGCTGCCGGTTGGTATGAATCTCCCGACAGCCTAAAACTACTTACTTTTATCTGATTGCCAATTCTTTCAGCTTTTCTTCTGTTGGTATGCTGTCTTCTCCCCAGCCTCTTACCTCATAATATTCCTTTAGCATAACATCCAGCTCATTTACCTTGCCCTTTGCAGGTCCGGAAGGGAGAGGTTCTTTAAGAAGTCTTTCAGGAAGTGTATCGTCCTCTTTTGTGAAGCCTGCTTCCAGATTAAATAGTTTTTCTAAGTTCCATATTCTTTCACCTATCTGCAATATTTCAGCATCTGAGCATTTCCAGCCCAAAGCTGTTCTAATCATTTCGGCTATCTCGGGGAGCCCTATACCAAAGGTAGTGAAAAGACATATGCCTGCAGAATCAACTACTGCAGTCAAATCCTGGAATGTCTTTAGCCATGGAGCCTTATCGGTTGTTACTAAAGGATCAAGCTTAGCTGGTATTCCCAGTACCTCAGGGGATGTAAGATATCCTCTTACATGGCAGCCGCCGCGGTTTGAAGTAGCATATTCAAGGCCCATACCCTGTACTCCTCTGCCGTCATAAGCGGGCATTTCCTGCTTCTTTATGGACATTGAAAGCTCCGGATGACCATAAAGCTCCGCCATTCTATAGGAGCCCATAGCCATTGTATCACCGAAGCCCTCTCTCAAGCCTGTCATTCTGGTAAACTCTACGATTCCTTCATCATCTCCGAAAGGAAGATCTCTACCTAACTCTTCTCTGGTCAATATTCCTTTGTCATACAACTCCATTGCACAGGCTATAGTGGAGCCCATGGTTATGGGGTCAATGCCTAATTCATTGCATATGAAATTTGCCTTGCATATGGCTTCCAGGTTCCTGACACCACAATCTGCTCCATAAGACCAGCCTGCTTCATACTCAGGCCCCTCACCAAAGCTTTTAAATTTGCCCTCCGGTATCCTGGTCACTCTGCCGCATCCCATATTGCAGCCGAAGCAGCCTTTATTTCTCACCAAATATTTTTCCGTCAAAGTCTCCCCTGCTGTCTCATCAGCATGCTCNNTCTAGTGGGAAGGGCACCGGATTGATTCAAAATATTGACAAGGACTTCAGTGCCATAGGCGGCTAAGCCTGCACCCGTAACGGGATGATCCTTCAGCATCGTTCTGCCTTTCTTGCATATATCAAGAAATTCCTTGGGTTTTGCAACCTCTACAGATTTTGAGCCCTTTACTGCTACAGCCTTAAGATTTTTTGAGCCCATTACGGCACCAAGGCCTGATCTGCCTGCNNATCATTCATGACCGTTGCGAATAGTACCAGCTTTTCTCCCCCGGGGCCTATACAGGCAACTCTTGCATCTTCGCCTGCTTCGCCGAGCAGCATGTCGGTAGTCTCAAACACGGTTTTGCCCCAAAGATGCTCAGCATTTCTTAATTCCACCTCATCATCATTTATGTATAGATAAACGGGCTTTTCTGATTTTCCTTCAAATATGATTCCGTCATAACCGGCATACTTCAGCTCGGGTCCGAAATGGCCTCCGGAATTGGAAGCTCCTATGGTGCCTGTCAGGGGAGCCTTGGCAACTACTTCATATCTGCCTGCAGAAGTAGCTAAGGTACCCGTCAGGGGGCCGGTCATGAATATGAGCTTGTTATCGGGGCTGAAAGGTTCAACCTTTGGATCAACTTCATTCATGAAATATTTTGTGCCTAAGCCTCTGGCACCAAGGTATTTCCTGGCATCCTCAGGATTAATGCCTTCTCTTTTAATGGTCTTGTCGGTCAAATTCACTCTGAGAAGTTTGCCTGTAAATCCAAACATTATTCATACACCTCCCCAAACAAATCCTTGAATCTTTCGCCGATCTTCCTCTTTTTATTAAGGTTTGCAGGTGTAGCTTCTTTGTACTGAATTGCTCCTGAGGGACAAAGCTCCGCACACTGCGGATTCCCTCCGCACAAGTCGCATTTGATCATTTTTTTCTCTTTCGGGCTATAGGTGATATTGCCCAATGGACATGCGCTTATGCACATCTTGCAGCCGATGCATTTTTGAACGTCGATTATGACTGCATCATTTTCCGCTTTTACGATTGCTCCTACAGGACAAACCTTCATGCAGGAAGGGTCTTCGCACTGCATGCACATGATGGGCACTGCTATTGCAGCCTCATCATAAGCCAGCACGGATACTGCAGCTTGCTTCGGATTAAACTCCTCCATCCTGTTGAAGGAGCAGATCAGCTCGCAGGTTCTGCAGCCGATGCACTTTTCCGGAGAAATCATTAATACTTTGCTCAATCCTTTACTGGACGCCGCATGGACGCCAGCTCCACCTCCTTTATTTAATTAAAAAAGCCCATCTGTTTTTGCACAAACTGCAACACAGATGGACTCCTTTGCACAACGGCAGGTATGGGCATTTCTACCCATGCCCTATCGTTCCAAAAACCTTAACCGGTCATATGGAATCGGAGTCGATATGAAATTTATAAGATATACATTTAATTTACTTATTCTACATGTATTAAACAACTCCTTCTAATATGACGAAAAACACAAAATATTTGCACAATTTATTTTAGAGGTTTTATATGGAGAACATATGGCTATGAAATAGTCGCAAAATTAGTAATTATATGTAGAAAAAGCCAAATCATTATGGTAATGTTTAGGTAGATGGACATGAGATTGGAAAAGATATCTGAAATATGACGAGATGTCGGGCATTCATGCCCAGGTTTGTTAGGGCAATTTTATTAGGTAGTTTATAGTACTGCGTAATTGTAAGAAATTGTTCAATGGAGATCCATGAGAGTTGAATCGAAGATTATACAAGGGAGAAATAGGTAGGTAATTAACAGTTAAGATAGTCCAGAGATGTGATGTCAAGTAGTGAAAATAAGAAATAATGAGATAATCTCATTACTCTAATAAAAGCAAAAGACACCTACCCAAGCCCTGCCTACTATGTTTTTTAAAACAGGGCAAAGCTTTGGNNAGCTTATGGATATAGATAGCACCTGGTTGACAGAGTCATTTACTGTCTTGGGCAGACGGTAGGAACCTCTGGCAGCTGCCTGAATGAATTTAGCAACTTCATCAGGATTAGGAAAGCGATTTTTTCCTTTTTTTTAATGAAGTCAGTTAGTTCATCTAAATCCATGTAGGCCAGCTCGTCTGCGGAATCAAACTCTTCGTAGACAGCTAATGCAGTGGTGCTGAAAGTATCTGAGAATACTTTCTCCTGTGCCAAAGAAGAATACTTCATAAATAAATAGTTGAGGAAACGCTTTTTATCCTTGGTTTAGCTCTGAACAGCGAAGAAACGAGCACGTGTAAGGCTCTGCAAAACCTTGTAACGGTAATCGTCTGTATATACCTCATTGTTGATTCTTCCAAAGCGCAGGGCATCTGCAATTATGTAAGCATCCATAAACTTTTTAACCTGCTTGGGATTGAGTGAATCTTTTTATTGTATGGAGCAAGATTACCATTTTCCCTTAAGAAACAAACGAGACTGTCACCATAGACGGAAGTAGCTTCTAATCCAATGATAAGATCTGTAAGGGATTCAGAAGTAATTGCAGAAACAATCCTATTGGATAATAATCTAGCGCCATCTAGACTATTTGAAACAGGAAAGCAGCTATGTTTTGTTCCATCAGGTTTCATGAAATAGACGACATTGGAACTGCTGCTAATATCAATACCGACGTAAAGTGGGTTCAATGTATCACCTTCTTTTGTTGCGTATTTAGTGTTCAATCGGCTTGATAATATCCATGCAAACGGTCAAGGTTCAACAGGAGGAAAAAGAACTATAACCTGATTGACACTAGGTCAATTATATCATGGGCATTAACAAGCTGATTGATATTGATTTAATCACATAAATTATTAAGATAAAAACGAACTTAATAGAAGAAGGAGGATTAGGGTTGATAAGTTTAGAGAAGAAGCAAACTGTTTTGCTTTCTATTGCTCCGATATTATGTATATCGATGTTGATTTTAATTCCTCTGCTTACCGTTGCAATAGGAAGAACAGCAGGGTATGTAGTAGGATTTTGTATATACTGGTTTATATTTTGCCTGCCTGTATCTGTGTATAACTCTAATGGATTAAGTAGTCTGGGAGGAATTTATACTCAAAAATCAAACATTCCCACTATAATGAGAAAGTTGTATTACTTATTGGCATTCATACCTTGTATTGCCACATTTTTTGTGGTATTTAAGGAATTGGCTTCAACAGCAGGATTACAAGTTTTATTTATTGCTCTATTATTTGCATTAATAAATGGAACTATTGAAGAAATGTTTTGGCGTGGAGCTTTTAATAAAGCTTTTAACAATAACATTATTTTAGCGTATATATATCCATCAATATTTTTTGGCATTTGGCATATATCATTATATTTGGCAAAAGGAATTGTATACGAAGGTGGATTTGTTTCATTAGTTGGCGGTTCTTTTTTCATGGGACTATTATGGGGATGGGTTGCATATAAAACCAATTCTATTAAAATTGTAACGATAGCTCACATAATTACAAATTTTTTTGCTTTTACAGGGCTTATTTTTCAAAACTGGTTCAAATAATTTTAGCTTACATCATTATTAGAATAATGTGAGCAAGCAATTTATATAATGGGAGGTGCGAAAGATTGAAAAACCTTATTCTCATAAATGGCACAATGGGTGTAGGAAAGACTGCAACAAGCAGAGAACTGCAAAACTTATTATCTAAATGTGTTTTTCTTGACGGCGATTGGTGTTGGGATATGTCGCCCTTTATTGTGACGGACGAAACTAAAAAGATGGTAATAGATAATATTACTCATCTATTAAACAATTTTATTTCCTGCTCAGAGTATCAAAATATTATTTTTTGTTGGGTAATGCATGAACAAAGCATTCTTGATGATGTGCTGTCCAGACTAAACAAAGATGATTGTACTGTATATAAGTTCTCTATCGTATGTTCTGAAAAGGCATTGATTGAAAGAATTAAAAAAGATATAGAACAGGGTATTAGGACGGAAGATATTATTGAGATAAGTGTGCCAAGATTAAGCAATTATTTTAGAATGGATAGTGAAAAAATAGATGTAAGCGAGATTTCTGCAAAACAGGCAGCAGAAATAATATATAAGCAGATTCCTAATAGTTAATGAATATGATTTCTGCTTATAGTAAAGCATTTTTTTATTACACTCAGCATAAATCAATTAGGGATGCCTAAGGGTGTGAGCACCACCAAGGGGTATTCCTTGTATGTCCGTCCAGTNNGCAAAGCTTGGCGGTTCTGATAGAATGAAAGTTTCTATATGGTAAGGGCTAACCACCCACCAATAGCGCGTCTTGCGTCCTGTCTGGCAACTTGTTGTAAACGTAACGGAAGCCAACATGAAAAGGGCGATAAGGAAATAATAAAACGGGCAAAGCCTGATGCAGAAATGAGACCTGCTGAAGAGCCCGGTGCGATAATACCGCATGCCAGGATATGTGAGGGGGTNNATGTAGCTTTATTGGGTTATATTAGATATTAAGGAGAGTGCAATGTATGGACGAAATGACAAAGCAAAATTTAATCGAAAAAAATAAAAGAATAATAAATATGGTGATCGAGCGCGCCAAGAAAGATTTCCGAGACGATATTGCAATTATTGGTCTTACTGGTTCTTTTAGTACCGGAGATTTCCATGAAAAAAGTGATCTTGACCTAATCATACTAAACAATACTAAACGTGGATGGGAGATATCTTCTTGCTTCATCCTGGAAGATGTGGGATATGATATCTATTGTACGCCATGGGAAACCAGAATCGAAGCACAATCTAGTCTTAATAGCCCTATGATCTCGTGCTTAGTTGACCTTCAAATCTTGTATTGCGCAAAGTCGGAATATTTGGAAAGGTTTAATGCTTATAAGCAAAGAGCGCTAGATGCTCTTGCTGAGCCAATTGGGAATGAATGCATCGGACGAGCAAAAAAATATATTGATATTGCAAAGCAAGAATATACTAATACTTTGCTATCAGATAATCTAGGAGCTGTAAGGTATGCAGCAAGTGAGATTTTATATAATCTGATAAATGCTCTTGTAAGTTTAAATAATACCTATTTCAAACGAGGAATTAAAAGGTATATGGAGCAATTGGCTTCCTTTCGATATATACCTAATGATTTTGAAAAATTATACATGGCTGTAATTGACGCTAAGACTATTGAAGAAATACGCAATGTATCGCATAAAATGTTAAAAAGTATAGTTGAGTTATATGACAAGATGTATGATAAATTTGTAAAACGACCTGTGCCTACATACGATAATCTTTGCGGTACTTACGAAGAATTATGGTGTAACTGTCGAAACAAGGTCATTGCAAGTACTGAGTCAAACGATAAATCCTATGCATATCATGCTGCAAGGGGAGCGCAGGAGTATCTAGACGAGATGGCAGAATATATAGGGACAAAAAAGTTTGATTTGATGCAGTATTTTGACCCGGATAATCTT
>DPSW01000276.1 GCA_003527145.1 Clostridiaceae bacterium
TTTTTGGTAGGTCCCAGCGGTGCTGGAAAATCAACTCTGATCAAATTGCTGCTGAAGGAGACAGAAGCAGATCAAGGCAAAATTATAATAAACGACAAAGATGTGACGCGGTTGAAAAGAAAAGAAGTACCATTCTTGAGGAGAAGCATAGGAGTTGTATTTCAAGACTTCAGGCTGCTTCAAGAGAAGACCGTATACGAGAATGTAGCTTTTGCCATGGAGATCGTTGAAGCACCTGCTAAGGATATAAGGAGGCAGGTTCCGATAGTATTGAGCCTTGTGGGCCTCAGCAAAAAATCTAATCTATACNNTTCCGGAGGGGAGCAGCAGAGGGTTTCACTTGCCAGAGCAATGGTAAACGGACCGTCTATACTCATTGCTGATGAACCTACAGGAAATCTTGATCCGGATACATCATGGGAGATTATGAAAAGCATTAATGAAATAAATCGCAGAGGTACTACCATTCTTATGGCTACCCACGCCAAAGAAATAGTAGATGCTATGAAGAAAAGGGTTATAGCTATTGAAGAAGGTACCATAGCCCGCGACGATATGAAAGGCGGGTATGGCATATGAAGGCAAGAACCGTAAGATATTTTTTCAAGCAATCAACGAGAAGTATTTGGCGGAATAAGGTGATGAGCCTTGCTTCCATAAGCTCTGTTATGGCGGCTTTGCTTGTTATCGGGATATTTTTGGTATTGGTGCTGAATGTAGATTACCTGGCTATAAAGCTTGAATCTCAGGTAGAAATAAAGGTACATCTTGTTGATGGGCTGAGCCAAAACATTATAAATGATATAAACAAGGAGATAAAGGAGCTTACAGGAGTAAAGGACTCTGTTTTTCTTTCTAAGGATGAAGCTTTAAAGAAATTCAGCGAAGAACTGGGAGAAAACTCTGACCTTCTTGAAGGGCTGGAGGGAGATAACCCCTTGTCGGATTCCTTTATTGTTACCTTGGAAGACCCAAGGCTCGCTCCGAAGGTTACCTTGGCAATAAGTGCCATGTCCNNTAGTTTATGGGAAAGAAGAGCTTGAAAAGCTGCTGGGGATCACTTATTTTCTTCGCATAGGAAGTTTGGTGATCGTGGGAATATTGTTTTTGATATCTGTGTTCATCATATCTAATACGATAAAGCTCACGGTTTTTGCCAGACGAAGAGAAATAGGAATAATGAAGTACATAGGAGCCACGGATTGGTTTGTAAGAGGTCCATTTTTCTTTGAGGGCATTCTGTTAGGGCTGATTGGAAGCATAGTATCTATTGCTTTGTTAAGCACGGGATATTATTTTGCAGCGAACTATATTAAGCAGCAGATGTTTGGCCTTCTGGTCATATCTCTGATGCCTTTTTCCGAGATTATATCCAGCCTTATTACGGCGCTTTTAATCTTTGGAGTTATCATAGGCTCCCTTGGAAGCATGATATCCATTAGAAAATTTCTTAGGGTTTGATAGGAGGACCTGCACATGAACATGCGTAAGATTATCGCTTTGATTCTTGCTTTAATTTTTGTTCTTTCTGCTATACCCGTTTATGGCCAGAACCCTACTGATTTAAAAAACCTCAAAAAGCAGCAGGAGGAAAATAATAAAAAATTAGAACTCGCAAAGGTTCAGAAAGCTCAGAAAGAAAAGGAAAGCAAGAATTTATCCAAACAGATAAGCGAGCTTGATAAAAAACTGGAAGATGCAGAAACCAATCTGGAGTTTGTGGAGGGACAGCTATCTGATTTGGAAGGCAAGATAGCCATAACTCAGAGGGAATTGGATAGAGCGACAGAGACTGCTGATAGTCAAAAAAATTTGCTGAATAAAAGAGTCAGAGTTATGTATCAAAGCGGGAGTAACGGATATCTGGCGGTTTTGCTGAACTCTGCCAGCTTCAGCGACTTTATATCCAGGATGGATTTGCTGAGAAAAATAATAAACTATGATGTAAATCTGCTAAAGGAAATGAAGACTTATAGAAACACAGTTGATGAAAAGAAGCAGCAGCTGGAAAACGAACAGCAGAAAAAGGAAGCACTGAAGAGTGATATCAGCAAAAAGAAGGAAGAAGTTGAATCCGTCAAGAAGGATAAGGAACAGGTATTAAAGGAAGTATACAAGGACTTGAAAGAGCTTGAAAGATTAGAGGACAAGCTTTTGGAAGAATCCGCCAAGATAGCAAAGATGATAGTGGCAGCTCAATCCTCAGGGGAATATATAGGCGGAGAGATGGCCTGGCCTGCTCCCGGGTATACCAAGATCACATCACCATATGGATATAGAAACCATCCTATATTAAAGAAGAAGAAGCTTCACACAGGGGTCGACATAGCGGTTCCTTTAGGCAAGGATATTGTTGCCGCCAATAGTGGTAAGGTAATTTTCTCAGGGCCATACGGAGGCTACGGCAATGCAATAATTATTGACCATGGAGGAAAAACCTCTACTCTATATGCACATAACTCCAAGCTTCTGGTAAAAGAAGGAGACACTGTTGCAAGGGGCGAGACCATAGCTAAGGCAGGGAGCACCGGTTTGTCCACCGGACCTCATCTTCATTTCGAGGTCAGGATAAATGGGGCTCACACCGACCCGATGCCGTACATAACCAAAAAGAAAAAATAGAACTCAAGCTGTGCATAGTCACAGCTTTTCTTGTTATATGTTTGCATAAATTTGGGGAATAATATAAAATGGTATTGCAAATAATTTGCAAAGACATATCTTTTAGAGAGAAACGGATTGATGAAAATGGATAATATTGTACTTAAAGGAGAAGGTATTAATTTTTCTTATGACGGCTGCAAGGTGCTGCGAGACTGCAGCTTTATGGTCAAGGACGGAGATTTCGCTGCGGTAGTAGGCTCAAACGGAGCAGGTAAGAGCACGCTGCTCAAAATATGCCTGGGCCTTCTGAAGCCTGACAGCGGCAGCATTTGTCTGTTCGGAAAGCCGCTGGATAAGTTTGAGGATTGGAGTAAAATTGGCTATGTACCTCAGAGGATACTTACTCTCAATCTTGGCTTTCCAGCTTCGGTAGAAGAGGTAGTGAGCGCGCCGTTATATGCAAACAAGCTGAGGCTGAGCAAAGGAGAACAGGATGCTCTGATAGTAAGATCCCTCGAACAGGTGGGGATGGCAGGCTATAAAAGAAGGCTCATAGGAAGATTATCTGCAGGTCAGCAGCAGCGAATTTTTATTGCAAAGGCCCTGGTAAGTTCACCGAAGCTGCTCTTTCTTGATGAGCCTACGACAGGGATAGACAATGAGACTGAAGAAGATTTCTATAATTTGCTCAACAAATTAAATAAAGAGGATGGCATAACAATAGTCATGGTAACACATGATTATACAGATATTAAATCTATGGTGAACAGGGTCGTACAATTAAGCGAAGGAATTATAACGGATAATATTCGCAAATCCGAGGGTGGGGATAAAAATGATGGAAATATTTCAATATGAGTTTATGCAGAGAGCGTTTATTGCAGGGATCATGGTTGCTGTTACATGCCCGTTGATAGGGATTTTTATTGTGCTGAAAAGATTATCGATGATAGGAGATACGCTTTCCCATGCTTCTTTAGCAGGCATAGCTGCAGGAATGCTTTGGGGCTTTTATCCTTTCTGGGGGGCTTTGGCTTTCTCTGTTGGTGGGGCTATTGCTATTGAGAAGCTTAGAAAAACTTTTTCTAAATATGAAGAAATATCAAACTCTATAATATTATCTGCAGGCATTGGCCTCGCAGTTGTCATGATAGGCTTAGCCAAAGGCTTCANNTGTTTGGCAGCATTGCTGCGGTAAATTCTCAGGATATATACATAATGGGTGCATTGAGCTTGATAATAATTCTATCAGTGATAGCCTTGCACAAAAAGCTGTTTTATATAGCTTTCGATGAGGAGGGCGCACAGATTTCAGGCATTCCTGTCGGGCTTCTCAACCTGTACCTGACCGTTTTGACAGCTTTGACCGTAGTGGTTTCTATGAGGATAGTAGGGATATTCANNTCCTGTTGCGGCTGCTATTCAGGTTGGTACCGGATTTATCAAGACCATGGGTTTATCGGTAGCTTTTGCTCTCATATCAGTGATATCAGGCCTCATACTATCCTATTATTTAGACATAGCTCCGGGCGGCACCATAGTTCTTTTATCTGTGCTTATATTGCTGATAGTTCTTTTTGTGAAGAGTGTAATAAAAAAGGAAAAATAATGATTTGGTGGTGACCGGCATGAATAATGAACTTAGCCCTGAGAAAATATTGAAGAATAAAGGCTGTAAGCTGACACAGCAGCGTAAGGCCATCATAGAAGTGCTTAGCAGCGGAGGCCATCATACTGCTAATGAGATATATGCTCTTGTGAGCGATAAATATCGAGGAATAAACTTCTCTACAATATATAGGAATCTTGAGCTTTTAGTGGGGTTGGGAATAGTAGAGAGGCTCAATATAAGCGACAACTGCAGTCATTTCGAGCTAATAAACGGTAAGCATCATCATCATGTCATATGCAATAAATGCGGAGAAGTAAGAGAGATAGACATCTGCCCTTTCGCCGCTGCGGAGGACAGGGAAAAGCTGAAAGAGCTTGATTTCGAGGCTACAGAGCATAAGTTTGAAATATACGGCATATGCAGCAATTGCAGGCACAAGGAATAAACACAAAATATGAAAATTTACCCCACACAAATAGTATTAATGATATAATTACATAATAGAATATTAATGGCACTTAAAAATAANNNGCGGTTAAGTCCAGTATGGACTGGGCTAACACTCAGTTGGGCCCCATCCCCACTGAATGAAGCCTCGTTCAATGACCCAAAAATGATGCGAGGTGAATTTATGGTAAAAAAGAGACAGCTCATACTTTCTGTAATGGCAGCTATCTTAATAACTGCAATATTGACATTTACTTTTACCAACTTTATATCTTTGAGGCTTGGAGATAAAGTGATTATCTCAAGCAGCGATTACGAAATAGTAAAAGAGAGCAGAAAATTACTGACACTGAAAAAATATATTGATAAATACTACCTGGAGCCTGCGGACTCGGGAAAGCTGATGGACGGAGCTATAAAGGGGATGTTTCAAGCGCTGGGGGACCCATATTCTGTCTACATGAATGAAAAGGAATTCAAACATTTCGATGAATCAACATCCGGCTCATACGGTGGTATAGGAGTGATTGTAACCGAGAAGGACGGCTATGTAACAGTGGTTGCTCCGATTGAGGATACGCCCGGTGAGAAAGCAGGTCTTAAAACAGGGGATAAGATAATAAAGGTTGACGGCGCAGAGGTGACCGGAATAGGGCTAGATAAAGCTACAACTCTTATGAAAGGCAAAAAAGGGACTAAGGTGGTCCTGACAGTTTCCAGGGAAAATAAAACTGAACCTCTGGTGATTGAAATAAAAAGAGAGGATATAGTATTAAAAACAGTTAAAGCTGAAATCTTGAAGGATGGGATTGCTTACATACGTATAAGCATGTTTGATCAAGATACAGGCAAGGAATTTAAGAGGGCATTAGCTGACATCAAGACACATGATGCTAAAGGCTTGATTATTGATTTGAGGCAGAATCCTGGCGGATTTGTAACTCAGTGTGTAGAGGTAGCTGATGAGCTGCTGGATAAGGGCACGATATTCTATACAGAGGACAAAAATAAAAACCAGATAGTAACAAGCTCTAAGGATGGCAAAATAGACATTCCTTTCGTCATACTTGTTGACGAGGGCAGCGCCAGCGCTTCTGAGATTGTATCCGGTGCTGTCAAAGACAGGAAGGCAGGGCTGCTGATAGGGACAAAAACCTTTGGAAAGGGCCTGGTTCAGTCAGTGGAAAAGCTGGGAGACGGAAGCGGATTTAAGCTTACTATACAGAAGTATTATACTCCAAATGGCATAGACATAAATAAAGTTGGTATAGAACCTGATATTGAAGTTAAAGCTTTAGAGATCAAAGAAGGTCAGAGACCGGAAGATATAAAGGATGTTCAGCTTGATAGGGCTATTGAGGAGATACAAAAGCTTATAAAATAGTTGAGGTGTTAAATGCTTACTTTTATTAAAGTATCGGAGATGGTGCTTGTATCTATAGGTTCATTACTGCTAAATCCTTTGTTTTTGCTCATAGTCGGCATTGCCTATTTTATGTATGGAAAAGGCTCGGATATTGAGGAGCGAATGCTGGGATACAAGATCTCTCTCTGGGAGAAAACTAAGAATTCGGTTTTGGCAGGCTTGCTGGGCGGAGTGCTCGGAAGCAGCATATCGGTTTTTTTAGGGATTACGATCGAGCAGTTCAATAAGGCCGGTTCGGGCAGCTTTAGCTCAGGTATATTATATATCTGGATCATAGCTTTGCTGCTTTCACTGATAAATGTAAGATATCTATGCTTTTCTTATGCCGGCGGCATTGTAGCTCTTATGAACTTAATTTTTGGATTCCCCAATATCCATCCTATAGGCATCATAGCTTTGGTAGGAATTCTCCACCTCATTGAGAGCTTGCTGATATGGATCGACGGATATTCCAATGCTGTGCCTGCATTTCTGAAGCGCAAGGATGGCAGTGTGGTGGGAGGCTATATAATGAACAGGATATGGCCTCTCCCCATGATGATATTATTTGCTGCTTTGATGACAGGCGGAGCAGGTGAATCCATACCTATGCCGGATTGGTGGCCAATTATCAGGCAGCCGGGCTTTGACGGGGATATGGGAAATNNAGATATGGCTATCACCAATAGCCCTGCCAAGCGGTGCAAATATTCAGCCTTGAGGCTGGCTGCGTATAGTGTGATTCTAATCCTGTTGACTGCCATAGCCTCCAAGCTTCATTTGTTTGCTTATGCGGCTGCCGTGTTTGCTCCTTTGGGCCATGAGCTTTTAATAATATATGGACAAAAGGAAGAAGAGGAAGGCAAAGCTTTATTTGAAGCCGCTGAAAGAGGTCTAAAGGTATTGTTTTGCAGGAAGGGCTTTCCCGGTATAAAGATGAGCCTTGAGCCGGGAGATACTATTATATCAATAAATAATATGAGGATCGACAGTGAAGGGGAGCTGTCCGATTTTTTTAGGAGCTATCCCACATATATCTGGCTTGATATAGTGAAATCCAACGGTGAAAAGAAAACCTTGGAATATAAGGATTACGAAAAAGGAATTTCCAGCCTTGGTGTGTTGATCGTACCAAGAAGTCCTGAGCTTTATTTGGAGATAAATAATACCTCCAAGCTGGCACAGCGGATTAAAGGTCTGTGGAAAGGTAAAAAATAAAAGGCTCACTATTGTGAAGCCTTCTTTATTTTTTCTTCTTCAAATTTGTATTATTTTTCAGTGTATAATCCAAAAGCTCTTGAAAAGCTGAGCCTTCTTTATGGCTTATGCTTTCAAAGTATCTATAAATTTCATAAAATTTATCATTATTGTTTTTAGGCCCTTTGAAATCATAATTAAAACCTTTGTCCATTATAATACCCCTCAATCAAAATATATTTAAATCAATAATATTATATCATCATTTATTTATAATATTACAACAAAATTTAAATTTATGCAACAATAATTTTTATTTATNNAGTACCAAAGATATATAATTTTTACGAACACATGTTCTAAGATGACGGAGGGCTTTCCATGGATAGTTTTAAAATAGTATCTGAATTTAAGCCGATGGGAGATCAACCTAAAGCAATTTCCCAATTGGTTGACGGTATAGGCAAAGGGGAGAAATTTTTCACTCTTAAAGGTGTTACCGGCTCCGGAAAAACCTTTACGATGGCAAATGTTATTGAGCGGGTTCAAAAGCCTACTCTGGTATTAGCGCATAATAAAACTCTCGCCGCCCAGCTATGCAGCGAGTTCAAGGAGTTTTTTCCTCACAATTGTGTAGAGTATTTTGTCAGCTATTATGACTATTATCAGCCTGAGGCCTATGTACCCCACACTGATACATATATAGAGAAGGATTCACAGATAAATGAAGAAATAGATAAGCTGAGACACTCGGCTACAGCAGCACTTTTTGAAAGAAAGGATGTAATAATCGTAGCGTCCGTATCTTGCATATATGGTCTCGGTGATCCGGAGGACTATAGAGACCTGATATTGTCCCTGAGAAAAGGGATGATCAAGGATAGGGACGAAGTGATAAGAAAA
>DPSW01000482.1:0-172 GCA_003527145.1 Clostridiaceae bacterium
CCTCTGGCTTCTAGCTTCTAGCATTAGGGTATGCCGCTGGGGTCTTTGAAACGGGAAACCACTGAAAGACACGGAATTTTGCACGGGTTTTTTATAAAAAAACACGGAAATGTTTTTCTAATGCCATATCACACAGGAAAGCGAGTTGCGAACCTAAGACTAAGTAAACTTG
>DPSW01000482.1:247-2781 GCA_003527145.1 Clostridiaceae bacterium
TTCCGTGTTAATCCGTGAAAAACCCGTGCTAATCTGTGTTCCCGATCCTCTATGGCCCATAAGGAATACCCTGGCTCTTGTAACCCGTAACCCATCAGCCTAACATATACATTAAAAGGGAGAAAAATATGAAGGATAAATTTGGGAGAAGTATTGAATATCTCAGAGTTTCAGTTACTGATCGCTGCAATCTTCGCTGCAGATACTGCATGCCGGAGGAAGGCATCAAGGATNNGAAGAAATATATGAGGTGGTGAAAGCCTGCGCTGACCTGGGCGTCAACAAGGTAAGGATCACGGGAGGAGAACCCCTGACCCGCTACGGCATCACAAGCCTGATAGAGAAAATTTCCAGGCTTGAAGGGATAAAAGACATAGCAATGACCACCAATGCGGTGCTCCTTAAAAAGTACGCCAAGGGATTGAAGGAAGCAGGTCTCAAAAGGGTTAACATAAGCCTTGACACCATGAAAGCAGAAAAGTATAAGGAGATCACCCGCTTCGGGTCTATAGGAGAAGTATTTGCAGGCATGGAAGAGGCCAGAAAAGTCGGGCTTTTGCCTTTGAAAATAAACGTAGTATTGATAGGCGGTTTCAATGATGACGAAATAGGAGATTTTGTAGAGCTCACAAGGAATGAGGATATCCAGGTAAGGTTTATAGAGCTGATGCCCATAGGTCAGGCAGCCGATTGGGCTAGAGACAACTTTGTCCCCAACACTACCGTGCTGGAAAGATTTCCGGAGCTTCAGCCTGTAGAGGGAGGGGACAAGTCGAGCCCGGCAGAGTACTATAGGCTGCCTGGGGGAATGGGCAAAGTAGGACTCATAAACCCTATAAGCCATAAGTTTTGCAGCAGCTGCAACAGACTGAGGCTTACCGCCGACGGCAAGATAAAGCCCTGCTTGCATTCCAATCAGGAGATAGATGTTTTGCAAACCCTGAGAAAAGGACAAAATGTTAAGGAATTGATAGAAAGCGCCATATGGCAGAAACCCTCGGAGCACCATCTGGATGACGGTGAAGCCATAGACCGTGATATGATGCGTATAGGCGGATGAACCATCGGGGACGGTTCTTCCTGGCTCATTTATTCAACAGAACTATTAAAAGGAGTTGTAAAAAATATGGAAGGGAAAATTCTGGCTGTAAATATAAGTGAAAAAAAGGGAGTAATAAAGACACCCATCGACGAAGGCTATTTCAAAATAGATCACGGTTTGGTAGGAGATGCACATGCGGGAAACTGGCATCGGCAGGTAAGCCTTTTGGGCATCGAGAGCATAAATAAAATGAAAGCTCTCGGGATAGAAGGTCTTTGTACAGGCAAGTTTGCAGAAAACCTTACTACCGAGGGCATAGTATTATATGAGCTTCCCATAGGCACCAAGCTCCAAATAGGTGAAACCATCCAGGAGGTCACCCAAATAGGGAAGGAATGCCATGTGGGCTGCGCCATATTTCAGCAAATAGGCAGCTGCATAATGCCTTTGGAAGGAATTTTTACAAAGGTATTGAAGGAAGGCACCATAAAACCCGGAGACACCATCAGTGTTATAGAATAGATTTTGGAGGTGGGGCTTTGATAAGCTGGAGGAAATAGACGAGAATATCAGAGCGGTATAAACAGCTGCATCAACTGCAAGAATTGTAAGGGCAGCTGTACCCAGAAGCCTGCGATCACTGACAGACTAAAGCATATTGCACGTATGATGTCAAAGTTTGTTGCTTCAAAATAGCATAGGGACATAGCCTGAGGCCTGATGGGATGGTGGTAATTACCATTGCATCAGGCTTTATACTTATGTAAACTATAAGAAGCCGTACTGTTTTAGCTGAATCTCGTTAGAATCTGTTTAGTATATGCTAAACAGGTTCTCCGGAGAGCGGAGGATATTTCTGGGGTGAATTGGGACAAACCCATAGGGCACTCTCTGTCCGAACCCGTCAACTAACTTCGTAAGCATAAGAGAGGAGAGTAGTATGAGGAAGAAGAAACTATTACTATTTTTTATGGTACTGGCTTTGTTAATGGTGACTCCGGTTTTTGGAGACACATTGAAAACCGGAAGCACCGGGACGTTGGTGAAACAGCTTCAGACAAAGCTAAAAGCATTGGGTTACCTTAATTCCAGCATAACAGGCTATTATGGTAATCAGACGAAGAGTGCCGTATTAAAGTTTCAGGCAAAAAGTGGACTCAAGCAGGATGGCATTGCAGGCACTGCAACACAGAAAGCTTTGCTCAATGCCGGGACAAGCAGCAATACCATAGCGAGCAGAAGCAGCACAGGATCCTACAGTATCAAGGATGTACAATCAGCCTTGAAAAGCTTGGGCTTATACAGCGGAAGCATTGATGGTATCGCAGGATCAAAGACCAAGGCTGCATTGAAAAAGTTCCAGAAGAACAAGGGCCTTGCAGCAGACGGCATCATGGATCCCAAAACGGCCGAGAAGCTTTTCGTAAAGAGTGAAACAGCAGCATTGGCAGATAGAGGCGGAGCGGATCGCAAAGAAGCTTCTAAGGATACT
>DPSW01000415.1:0-230 GCA_003527145.1 Clostridiaceae bacterium
GCAACAAGATTAAGATTTATTTTTCTTCCTCAATGATCTGATCCAGCATCTTTTTTTCTTCTTTAGTTAAAGCAGATACATTTAAAAGGTCTGGCCTTTTAATGTAAGTATCCTTTAGTGACTGATATTTTCTCCATTTTTCTATGTTTTCATGATGCCCTGAAAGGAGTACATCAGGGACCTTCATCTCTTTATACTCTACAGGCCTGGTGTATTGCGGATATTCCAGC
>DPSW01000415.1:307-3526 GCA_003527145.1 Clostridiaceae bacterium
AAATTTCTTCATCTACCAAGCCTTGAACAACTCTTTCATCTATACCTTCATAATGGCCGCATATGATGATTATGTTATCATGCCGCAGAAGCTCTTTGGCCTTATTTTGGGAAAATGTCCTTCCTTTCGGACTCATAAGCAATATATGAGGCCTATCCTTCAGCATTTTGCTTATTTCCTCCACTGCTGAAAATATGGGCTNNGCATTGCATCACCATCCCAAGTCCGCCTCCATAAGGATAATCATCTACCCTTTTATGCTTATCTTGAGAATAATCCCTTAAATTATGAAAATTTAAGTCTACCGCACCATTCTTTCTAGCTCTGCCTATTATACTGGTTCCTAAAACGGCTTCGAACATTTCGGGAAAGAGGGTGATCACATCAAATCTCATCTATACCAAACCTTCCGGCAATTCAACAATTATCTTTTTACTTTCAAAGTCTATGTTTTTAAATATACTTTTCAAGCCTGGTATCAAAACCTCTTTGTCTTCAGATCTCACAACAAACACATCATTGCTGCCGGTCTGTATTATATCTGCTACATTTCCAAGATAAACACCAGTTGCTGTAAATACCTGAAGCCCGATTAAATCACAAATCAAAAACGTATCCTCAGGCAGCTTCACAGCATCTTTTCTATGAACTTTAATATATCTGTTCCTCAATTTTTCTGCAGATTCAGCATCATCGATATTTTCAAACTTGATTATAACCATGTTCTTCAAATATTTTACATCGGTTACATCAAGAGCTATTAAATCATTATTTTCTTCAATATATACCGAATCTATCCTGTCAAACCTCCGGATGTCATCCGTCAGCGGATAAACCTTCACTTCACCTCTGAGGCCATGGGTGTTTACAATTTGACCAATGCTTATATATTCTAACATAATCTCACCTGTAATAGATTATAATATGGAGGTTGCAATTAGCCCCCATATTATAATATTTCTACTATCACTTTTTTATCCGTTTTGGCTGCTGCTGATTTTACAACAGTCCTTATAGCCTTTGCTATTCTGCCTTGCTTTCCAATCACTTTTCCCATATCTTCGGGAGCAACTGTCAACTCTATAATGATTGATCTGTCCCCTTCGATCTCTTTAACCTTAACTTCGTCAGGTTTATCGACCAAGGCCTTTGCGATTACTTCAATCAAATCTTTCAAGCTCAACACTCCCAATTGATTTTATTCTATTATTCCTGTTTTCTTCAACAGTGTCTTTACAGTGTCTGAGGGCTGTGCTCCGGTTGCTAACCACTTTTTAGCTTTTTCAGCATCGATCTTTATCACAGATGGTTCTGTTATTGGGTTATAGTAACCTATTTCTTCAATAAACTTGCCATCTCTTGGGGATCTTGAATCAGCAACTACAACTCTGTAAAAAGGTGCCTTTTTGGCTCCCATTCTTCTAAGTCTTATTTTTACTGCCATTTTTTCACCTCCTTTTAAGTATGTATTGTATTAACTGATAACGATTGCAAATGCCCCAGGGCATCCTCTCTTGCTCCTGTGGAGCAATTCACCTTATGCTCCGGGACTAAGACTTTGTAAGCTTGCCTGAAAATACCTCCTTGGCTGTACCTTCCATATATATATTATTCTGTCCATCCCATTGAATAATTAAATCTCCGCCCCTTAAATGAACCAATACCCTGTTCTCAAGCAGATCATTAACAACGCCTGCAGCTACACTGGCACACGCGCCTGTGCCGCAAGCCTGAGTGTAACCTGCTCCCCTTTCCCAAGTTCTTAAAATTATCTCACTTCTGCTGAGTATTTTTACAAAATTCACATTGGTTTTAAGAGGGAAAAAGGGGCTCTCTTCTATTTGTTTCCCTTCTTTGATGATGTCGCTATCTGCCAGTTCATCCTTAAATATGACAGCATGGGGAACTCCCATAAGCATTGCAGTGATATCATATGCTGCAGAGCCAATTTTTAATTTTATATTTTTTACCGTTTCGCATTCTATATTGCATGGAATAGCCTTAGGATCAAATGCCGGCTTTCCCATATCAACTTTAATTTTCGTTACCTTATCATTTTCTGTTCGAATTTCTGTTATTATCTCTCCAGCAAGAGTTTCAATATGTATTGTTTTTTTCTTGATTATGCCCTTCTCATATAAATATTTGGCAAAGCACCTTGTTGCATTGCCGCACATTTGAGCACTGCTGCCGTCTGAATTATATATTATCATTTTCACATCGCAGCCTTTGCTATTCTCTGCCAATAAAATACCATCTGCACCAATGCCAAAATTCCTATGACACAATGCTCTTATGATATCTTTTTCAAATTTCAATTTCCCCTCCCTGTTGTCAATGATTATAAAGTCATTTCCAAGTCCGTGATATTTATAAAAATCTATCATAATTACCCTCCTGCCTATCTCTTATTCGTATTATAGCACATAGCTGTTTTTATAACATATATGTAACTTTTATTTTTCTTGTATCGTGAAATAATAAATTTGGTGCAAGCTCAATTATTCATGTTATAATCTTATTAGCTTTACAAGAAATTTGTATATATTCCGGGAGGTAATGATATGCCCTTTGATGGTATAACCGTAAGCTCTATAGTATCAGAATTAAATACTGCTATCCTAAATGGCAGGGTAGAAAAAATATATCAACCTGAAAAAGATGAAATAACATTTAACATCAGAAATAATAAATCAAATTATAGATTGCTTATCTCGGCCAGTCCTGTGTATCCCAAGATACATCTTACCGAAGATAATAAAAGCAATCCAATGAATGCACCTGCCTTCTGCATGCTTCTTAGAAAGCACCTTACAGGCAGCCGCATAATCACCATCAAGCAGCCGAGCCTGGAGCGGGTGATTGAAATAACCTTCGACTGCATCGACGAGATGGGATACAGCATTGAAAAGTCTATCATAGCAGAAGTAATGGGACGCCACAGCAATATTATATTTATTGATAGCCAAGGCATGAACATAATCGACAGCATAAGAAGAGTGAGCAATGATATGAGCAGCATAAGAACGATTATGCCGGGCTTTAAGTATGTATATCCGCCCTCTGATAATAAGAAAGACCCGCTTATGATCTGCGAAAGCGAATTTTTATCAGGTATCCATTCTCTGTCTGCAATCATCAAAGCAGATAAATATCTTGTGAAAGCCTTTTATGGAATAAGTCCTATAGCTGCGCAAGAAATATGCTTCAGAGCAGGGA
>DPSW01000417.1:0-639 GCA_003527145.1 Clostridiaceae bacterium
GAAACCATGCCTTGAATACCTTTCACCCTTGGGTATCCTTCTCTTAAAAAGGTGATTATCGCCTACTCCTCTTCTTCACAGCTTTTATATTAAATAAACATTATCAGCACTTAGCTATCGGATAATCTTATTTATAGCATTTACTCAAAGCTTTGTCAATATGCTTCACAATTTTTTTCTAAATCGTGCCTTTTATCGATACAAAACGATAAAAATATATAAACAAGGATATGAGATTCAAAATGACAAATATGTTCATGAAAAGCGTGCCTATCGGAAGGTCAAGCATTATACCAAACCCGGATACATAAAACATGGCTGTGGACACCTTCCCATACACATTAGCCGGTATGACCACTTCCTTATTATAAAAAAGGAAATATGCTCCCAGTATCATAAACAGCTCTTTTAATGTCATTATAACCAAAATCCAAAAGCTAATTTTATTATTCAACGAGAAAATGCTCAAAACAGAGATCAACATCAGTTTATCTGCCAGAGGATCTAAAACTGTGCCTATCTTTGTGATCATATTATATTTTCTTGCTATATATCCGTCCATAATGTCCGTTATAGCAGAAAAAATAAAAATAGAAAAGGCTATTGCTCCACCGTTTCTAGGAACATATAAGTAACTGT
>DPSW01000417.1:644-14789 GCA_003527145.1 Clostridiaceae bacterium
GTAATCATAGCCTCAACTCCCATCACGACAATTTTTCTTAAATATATTTTTTCCACTAAGAATTACTTTATTAAATCTCTTATTTACATTATATGCATTTTTGTTCTTAAAGCCCATTAAAGTCCTTTATTTCATAAACAAGCACAATCAAAATTTCTGGGAATAAACTGTAAATGATAAATATATTCTTGGAGGTGATTTCATGAAAATTTACGTTAAATTATTGTGTTTCATCATGATTCTTACAATCATTGCTTTACTGTTCAGCGGCTGCGGCAAAAGTGAATTAACTACTATCCGTCTCAATGAAGTCGTCCGCTCAATATTCTATACACCTCAATATGTAGCAATAAGCAAAGGTTTTTTTGAGGAGCAGGGAATAAAGATTGATCTAACCACAGGTCAAGGTGCTGATAAGACTATGACAGCCTTATTGTCCGATCAGTGCGATATTGGCTTCGCAGGACCTGAGTCGTGCATATACGTTTATAACCAGGGCAAGGAAGATCATGCTGTGATATTTGCTCAGCTAACAAAATGTGATGGTTCATTTTTAGTAGCTAGAGAACCAGATTCCAATTTCAACTGGAAAAAGACTGCAGGAAAAACGATTATAGGAGGCAGACCCGGCGGAGTGCCTGAAATGACCCTAGAATATGTATTAAAAAAGAACGGAATGGTGCCCGGAAAGGATGTAAATGTCATCACGAATCTCCAATTCACGGCTACCGCAGGTGCTTTTAAAGGCGGAACAGGGGATTATGTAGCACTTTTTGAGCCTACGGCTTCAATGCTGGAAAAAGAAAAAGCAGGCAGTATAGTAGCTTCCATAGGCAAGGACAGCGGCTTGATCTCCTATACTGCATACTTCGCTAAGAAAAGCTATATAGAAAAAAATCCTGATATCATTCAGCGTTTCACCAATGCGCTATATGAAGGACAGCTATGGGTACAAAATAATAAAGCAGAGGACATTGCTAAAGAATTGAAGCCCTTCTTCCCGGATGCCGACGATGAAATTCTCGCAACAGTTGTAAACAGATACAAAGAAATAGATGCCTGGAACGACAAGCCTATTTCTATTCCTGAGTCTTTTGAAAGGCTTCAGGAGGTGATGGTAACTGCCGGCGAGCTTGATAAAAAAGTAGAATATGATGTATTATTCAATGACAAATTTGCTGAAGAAGCGATCAAAAAAATAAAATAAACTGTAACATTTTAATGCTTCTATAAATAATATGTTATTGGGACAAGAGATTTGTCCCAATAAACCCCAATACCATATGACCTCCTGATTATGGGGATAGCATTATGATAAAACATTTTGCTGTCCCTATTATATTTCACCGAATCATTATTTAATCACTTTTAAAGCTTATTTGAATATTATGAAGTGATAGATGTTTTCAAAGGGGTGGTTAAATGGAAAAGGTAGTTGAGATTATTGATGTTTCTATGAACTACCATACCCTTGACGGAGAAACTAAAGCGATACAAAAGCTTAACCTAGAGGTTTTAAACGGAGAGTTTGTAAGTGTAGTTGGGCCTAGCGGATGCGGAAAATCCACTCTATTGTCATTAATCTCTGGCATACTCAGGCCCTCAGCCGGTAAAATATTAATAAATGGCAAGGAAGTTCAAGGCCCATCAGCCAGTGTAGGATACATGCTTCAGAAAGATCATCTATTCGAATGGAGAACGATTGCGAAGAATATTACTATAGGGCTGGAGATACAAGGTAAATTAAACAAAGAAACACAAGCCTCTATAGAAAAGCTGTTAAAAGAATATGGCTTATACGAATTTAGAAACCATTACCCAAGGCAGCTATCAGGAGGTATGAGACAAAGAGCGGCCCTGATAAGAACGCTTGCAACCAAGCCGGATATACTTTTATTGGATGAACCATTTTCTGCTTTAGATTATCAGACAAGAATAGCAATTTCTGAAGAGGTATGGCTGATCTTAAAAAAGGAAAGAAAAACTGCAATACTTGTAACCCATGATCTTGCCGAAGCCATAAGCATGAGCGATAGAATAATGGTGCTCAGCAAAAGGCCAGCAGAGATAAAATCTATACATGAAATCAGTTTAACCTGCAGCAATAAAACTCCTATAACCTGCCGGGAGGCTCCTGAATTCAGGTTCTATTTCCCTACCATATGGAAGGAGCTGGATGTGCATGTATGATTCAAAATATTCAGCAGTCTCTGAGGAACACAAAAAATTTTTGATGAATAACAAAAGAAAGAATTCGGCTATAGGGCTTTCACGATTCATCATCCTTATATTATTGTTTTTTCTTTGGGAAACAGCAGCATCTAAGGAATGGATAGATCCCTTTATAATGAGTCAACCAAGCAGAATAATAAAAACAATCGTTATAATGTCAAAAGACGGTTCATTGTTCATGCATACCGGAATCACAGTATATGAGACAATAATAGGTTTTGTATCGGGAACCGTAATTGGCACCTTAGTAGCCATAGCTCTTTGGTGGTCTGATTTTCTGGCAAAAGTGCTTGACCCGTATCTGGTTGTATTAAATGCTCTTCCTAAAACTGCTCTTGGGCCCATCATATTAGTTTGGATCGGAGGTACTACAAAGTCAATAGTTGTCATGGCATTGCTCCTATCCATAGTTGTAACAATAATCAATGTTTTTACCGGCTTCAGCAACTGTGACGAAGATAAAATAAAGCTTCTTAAAACTTTTGGTGCAAATAAGCGGCAAATACTCCGCAAGGTAGTTTTTCCGGCAGGCATACCGACTATAATTTCTACGCTGAAAATTAATGTGGGGCTATCCCTTGTGGGAGTGATAGTAGGCGAGTTCCTCGTGTCCAAAGCAGGCTTAGGGCACTTGATCATATACGGAGGGCAAGTATTTAAAATGGATTTAGTGATGACCAGCGTTTTAATACTTGCTATTGTTGCAGCCATACTTTATCTCTCAGTCCTATGGATCGAAAAGAAAGTATTGAAAATGATGTGAGTTATAACCTCACATCATTTGCTTTTTAATATATATATGAGCTCCGATATATCCTTAATCACATAATCAGGCTGAATGCTGCAATCTTGGTGCCCTGCCGCTTCACTCCAGCTTACAAATACGCTGTCTACTCCCGCATTATATGCACATTTGATATCGAATTCACTGTCTCCGATCATCAGGGCTTCCCCTTTCTCAGCCCCTAGCCTTGCCAGAGCTTCCAATATGGGCTCCGGGTCAGGTTTATGCTTATTTGTGTCTTCATAAGCCACTACATCCTCGAAATATTTGAGAAGATCAAATAATTCCAGGCCTCTTTTGGCTAAAACCTTTCGTTTTGAGGTTACAACTGCAGCTTTGCAGCTCAGCTTTGATACTTCCTCTAGAACCTTATCTACATCTCCGAANNTCGTGAATGCTCTCATTGTATTTTATGTATGTGTTGAACATTTCTTCAGACTTCTCTTCAGAAAACCGCTTTAACGTAACCATCAAAGGTTCTCCAAAATATTTCAAAATCTCAGAGTCCTCCAAATATATGTTCATATGCTCTTTCAGAGTATATTTAAAAGACTCAATAATAAGCTTGTTAGTATTCAGCAATGTTCCATCCAAGTCAAAAAGCACATATTTATATTTCATTTGTTCTCGTTTCAGCTCCTTTCTACAATATTTTAGCATAGTTCGCTGCTTATTGTGATGAAATTTCTCATTTTGTATAATATAATTACAAAAGAGGGAAGGTGTTATAATGTTTGACATATTATCATGGTTTTATAGGTATATATTTATTTTTTTACTTGCTTGTTTTCTCTTAGTCAGTATCTCAATATATTTTTATAATAAAAGAATGCTTCAACCTTTTTTATCTGTAATAATTATTGTTACCGCAGCCTCTTCTTTTGCGCTTTTATCCATCTGGGGGGAAACCATTGACTACAAAGCGGTATATATAGGTCTTATATTCTGTTTGAAATATATAATTGCTAGAATATTGCTTATTAAGCTTTTGAGAATAAAAGATATATTGTTATATGACATAGTAAATATGCTATTGGCAGTAGGCTTGGCAATGCTCTATAGATTAAGCCCGGATTATGCGGTAAGGCAAAGCCTTTTCACCATATTAGGCGATACTACATATTTCTTTTTATTCTATCTGCTGAAAAAAATAGATATAAAAAAAGACTATTCCAAACAATTGGGGCTTGTTATTTTGGTGACATTAATAATAACACAATTTTGGGGCATATCTATTTCCGGTTCAAAGAATTGGATAGAAGTACTTGGTTATAGATTTCAACCTTCTGAATTCTTAAAGATTCTATTTGTTATTTATATCTCCGCTATTCTTAGCAGAGGCTTAGCCAAGAATATTTTTTTATATTCAAGCTCCTCAATAGTTATTGCCGCATCTTTCTTCGCCTTGCAGCGTGATTTAGGTTCTGCCCTTATATTCTCTGCCGTATATCTTATCCTTTTGTTCGTTACTGATGACAAGATATACCCTACACTATTGTCTGCCGCGGCAGCTTCCGTTATGGCCGTTATAAGCTTCTATACATTCAGCCATATTAAATCCAGAGTTGAGGCTTGGTTAAATCCCTGGAGATATGTTTCCGGTAAATCATATCAAGTTACTCAATCACTATTTGCTATAGCTGCCGGCGGATTATTGGGTACAGGCTTAAATCTTGGAAATCCTAAGTTTATACCGGCAGTTCATACTGACTTCATTTTTTCTGCGATATGCGAAGAAACAGGCATAATCAGCGGCATTATAATGCTTTCGCTGTTATGCATGGCCACATTGATCGGCCTGAACTTCAGTAAAAACTGCAAAGAGCCTATCAATAGGCTCATTTGCTTAGGCCTTTCGTCGATGACCGGCATACAGACATTGATAATAGTATCCGGTGTTTTAAATATAATACCTATAACCGGTGTTACATTGCCCTTTGTCAGCTATGGAGGAAGTTCGCTGATATCTCAGACTATGAATATCGGTATTTTGTATTTTGTGAGTATGAATGAAAAAGGTGATAAGGATGAATGATTATATAAAACGTCAAAACTTAGTCAAATGGTTCTTCATTATTTTTTTTGTTGGAATCGTTGGATATTTATTAGTTTTCAACTTTTTTCAATCAAAATATATATATTCAAATTCTTATAATAAGAGATTAAGGAAGGAAAATTCAGATATTATCAGAGGGGATATCCAGGATAGAAACGGAGTTGTTTTAACGAGCAGCAAGATTCACAAGAATGCTATACAAAGAAATTATGCGTATGGCCGCAGNNCATTAGGCTCTACCGGCATTGAGGCCCTATACGATCAGGAATTGTCTTCTGCAAATGCTATAGAAACTTTAAAAGGAAAGGCCAAAGGCGAAAAGATAAAAGGCAATGCAGTAAAACTGACCTTGGATAAAACGCTTCAAGTATATTCCTCAGATTTGCTGAAAGGAAAAAAAGGTGCCATAGCAGCTCTGAATCCAAAAACCGGTGAAATCCTGGCTCTTGTCAGTAAACCTGATTACAATCCTTCTAATGTTACAGAAAACTGGAATGATCTAATAGAAGATAGAAACAGTCCGCTGCTGAACAGGGCTTTGGACGGGCTATATCCGCCGGGATCAATATTTAAAGTAATAACTACCTCTTCTGCTTTAAATAATAACTATAAAGATTTTGAAATAGACTGTTCAGGTAAAATAAATATTGAAGGATATGAAATAAAAGACAGCAATGACAAAGCTCATGGCCAAATTGATTTAAATAGAGCTTTCACATTATCATGCAACTCCTATTTTGTTAGCCTGGGACTTGAATTGGGGAATAATAACATATACAATGAAGCAATCAAATTCAAATTTAACAAAGGCATTCAAGGTGATATAAAATCTAAGAGCAGCAATTTCAGCAGAAAGAGTGATAATAAGTCTTTGGCCCAGCAATCCATCGGACAAGGAGATGTTCTGATAACTCCAATTCATGCGGCAGCTATTGCGGCAATTATAGCTAATGACGGAATGTTAGCACCTCCTTATATGGTTTCAGAAATAACTGATATGACCGGAAAGCCCATTAAAAGCTTCAAGCCTAAAGCAGGGGAAAAAATAATTAGCAAGGAAAACGCAGATATTATTAAGAGCATGATGATCGATGTAGTAAAAACGGGAACAGGAAGAAATGCAAGAATCAGCGGAGCAAAAGCTGCAGGTAAAACGGGTACTGCAGAAAATCCTCAAGGCAAAGCACATTCTTGGTTCATCGGCTTTGCACCTGCCGAAGACCCCCAAATAGCGATTGCAGTAATTATTGAAAATGGAGGAAGTGGCGGCAGCAATGCTGCTCCAATTGCAGGTAAAGTAATGAAAAAAGCTTTAGCTGGTATAAACAAATAAGTTAACATATAAAAAGGAAAGCCTTGGACCGGCTTTCCTTTTTATTATTNNTGATTTTATCCTTTGAAGCGTGAATATCACAGCGATAATTGCAATACCTATTATATCGGTATATGCTCCCGGATCTATACAGAGAAGCCCGCCAATGAATAAAGCTATCCTAAATAGTTTATTAACCCATGTCAGGAAGTAGCCCTGCACTGCAACGCCTACGGCAAACATGCCTATTAAGGAAGTAGCCAATATCTGAATTATTTCTACGGGCGTTGTGTTTATAAGCAATAATGCGGGATTCAATACAAATATATAGGGNNTCAGCGGATCACTGCCTGCAATGGCTGAGCCCGCGAAAGCTGCCAAGGCAACAGGAGGTGTAACGTCTGCGATTATTCCAAAATAGAACGTGAACATATGAGCTGCCAAAGCAGGCACCCCTAGCTTCATAATAGCGGGAGCCGCTATTGTTGAGGTGATGATGTAGTTTGCAGTAGTTGGTGCTCCCATACCCAGAATCAATGATGTTATCATAGTAAATATTAAAGTCAGGATCAGGTTTCCGCCCGCCATGGTAACAAGTCCATTTCCAAGCTTTAAGCCCAGTCCTGTCAAAGTAACCGTCCCAACGATTATTCCTGCTGAAGCACAAGCTATTGCAACACCAAGTGCACTCTTTGCGCCTGCTTCCAGAGCCTCCATGAGCATTTTCAGGTTCAATCTGGTTTCTTTTCTGACAGCTCCAGCCAGAACAGATATTATTATGCCGTACAATGCGGCCTTAATAGGGGTCGCTCCATTCATAAGGAAATAGACAATGGCCACTATAGGCAATAATAAATATCCGCTTTGGAGCATAACCTTCCTAAATTTGGGCAGTTGATCGGCTTTCAATCCTTTAAGCCCTGTTTTCCTGGCTTCAAGGTCAACCATTATCCAAACTCCAGTGAAATATAATATTGCAGGTATAACAGCAGCTTTAGCTATGGTTATATAAGGAACACCGATAAATTCAACCATTAAGAATGCAGCAGCACCCATTATAGGAGGCATGATCTGGCCTCCTGTTGAAGCCGCTGCTTCAACGGCGCCGGCAAACTCAGGCTTATAACCCAAACTTTTCATAAGAGGAATTGTAAAGCTTCCTGTACCAACAGTATTGGCAACAGAGCTGCCTGAAATAGTTCCTGTCAAGGCACTGCTCAAAACAGATACCTTAGCCGGTCCGCCTACCGCTTTACCGGCAATAGAATTTGCTAAGTCAATAAAGAATTTGCCTATACCGGTTTTATCCAGGAAGGAACCGAATAATATGAACAGAAATATAAATGTAGAAGAAACTCCGATAGGAATACCAAGAATACCCTCTGTAGTATAGTACATATGGCTTACTATCCTGGATAAGGAATAACCTCTGTGATTTAAGAAGCCTGGCATATAAGAACCAAACTTAGCATAAAGCAGGAATGTTCCCGCTATTATGACTATCGGCAGCCCTACCACTCTTCTGGTAGCTTCGAGAACCAAAAGAATTGCCAGCACTGCGATCACAATATCAAGTGGTGTTTGCTCTCCGGCACGATAAATCAATGCTTCATAATTAAAACTTATATACAAGCCTGCTACAGCACCTAATATTGCCAGGCAAATATCCGACCAATGAATTTTATCTTTGGGCATGCTTGATTTGGCAGGATACAATAAATACGCAAGGACCAATGCAAAGGTAAGGTGCACAGACCTCTGTATCTGGGCGGGTAAAACGCCTCTAAATGCGGTATATAAGTGAAATAAGGAAAATAATATAGCTAAAACTGATATAAACCTTCCTGTAAATCCCGCAACCTTCCTATAAGCTGATTCCTTATCGTATTTTGCTATTATCTCATTAAAATCTATCTCTTTTACCTCTTCTTTTAGGTTTTTTTCTTCACTCATGATATAACCTCCTTAAGAGTGCATATAGTGATACCATTTTTATTTTAAAAATTGCTGACTTCCCGGGTTCTACAAAATCAGATAAATAATATGTCTTATTATTTATGGTCAAGCTATGATTTGCAATGGTTCCAACGAATATAGAAAATGAGTCCATCTTTATATCTAAATTATCGATCTGCACCATCCCATCGACTAAGACAGGCTTTTGCTTATAATCCTCAAAATCAGGCATACCTGCGCCATAGGCATAAAAAGTTGTTTTATAAACAATAAAATGATCATCTTCAATCCTGTAATACTCATTTACAGGCATTCTATTTACTGAATGAATGAAACTGGTATAAAACTCCTTATTGTCAATCATTCTATCATTAAAAACAATCTTACCTGTTTCTGCGTCAGTAATAGTAAACATACTGAACAAAGGCATAAAAAATACTGTTGCGACTATTGCAGCTGCAATAATAAATACGAATTTCTTAGCTTTCATCTGAAAATACCGGACCGGAATTACCGGTCCGGTTATCTCCTCCGTGATTATTTAATTAAGCCTTTTTCCTTGAAGAATTTTTCAGCGCCGGGATGGAATGGTATGGAAATACCATTAACAGCCTTTTCCAGAACTAATTCCTGGCCTTTTGCATGAGCTTGGGCCAGTTCAGGCTGATTTTCGAATAATGCCTTTGTAATATTGTATATGGTATCCTCAGAAGCCTGTGAGTTAGTAGCTAATGTAGCCATAACTGCAACAGTTTTAACATCAGAATCCTGTCCATTATATGTGCCTGCAGGAATAGTATACTCTACGAAAAATGGATATTTTTCAGTCAGGCTCTTTATAGCTGCATCGGATAGTGAAACCAATGAAATTTTATTCTGTGCTCCGATGTCCTGTNNATACCGGAAGTTACAAAGAAGCTTTCTATATGCTTGTCCTTGAAAGCATCTGCAGATTCTGAGAAGGATAGGTAACTGACATTCATATCATTATAAGTAAGTCCAGTAGCATCCAGTATCTGTCTTGCGTTTGCTTCAACACCGCTGCCCGGAGCTCCGACAGAAACCTTCTTGCCTTTTAAATCATTCACTTTAGTTATGCCGCTGTCAACAGAAGCAACGATCTGAATGATTTCAGGGTATAATGTAGCTATTCCTCTTAAATTTTCGATTTTGCCGTCTTTAAATGCTTCTACGCCATTATAGGCATAATCTAGCATATCGTTTTGAAGAATTGCCAATTCTGCTTCATTTTTGCCAAGAAGCTTGCAGTTTTCAACAGATGCACCAGTTGCCTGAGCAGTAACGTTCATGTTTTCAATCTTTGAATTGAAAATCTGAGCCATTGCACCGCCATAGGGATAATAAGTACCGGAAGTGCCTCCTGTAGCTAAGATCATATTTACTTTTGCAGGTGCGCAAGCAGTAAATACTACAGCAAACATGAGCATTAATGCTAATACTATTGCTATTTTCCTTTTCATAAAACCCCTCCTAAATAAATTTAATAAGTCTGCAATATAATTGTAATATTGCCGTAACACAAAATAACAAAAAAAAACTCAAACTAACGCCATTGTTAGAAAATTAGGAAACTTTGCACATATTAAAAGGGATTTTCATATTCTTCTATCATCATAAGCAATCTTCTTATAAAGGTTTTTACATTGATTTTACCGCCAGTTTTGCTTTTGCCTCTAATATAGTCCATCTCACTCTTTATCTCTATGTAGTCAAATAAAGAAGAGCTGTAGAGCATAAACTTTTCATTTGCAAAATCTTCAATGCCCAAAGTAGCAATATTTTTCATAGCTTTCCCTACTGCTCTTCTAATCCTCATTTCTACCGTTTTGCTTTCTATGCTCAAGTTCTCAGAACTGGAGGAATGGCTTTCATGAACGAGTCTAAACAGATCCGGAAGCTGCATCTCTTCCAGCGCATAGTTCAACGCCTTGTCTTTAATGAGAACGGAGCAAATTTTAACAATATCCTTGCTGCCAAGCTCTCCTATAATTCCTATATCAGATAAAATCTGATTAATAAACTTTTTATTCTTATCCATAATGGTATATTCACTCGCAGTATCATCCTTCTTGAGCTGCAAGGCTGCTGACTCAATCGTTTGAAATGTCCTGCGCAAGGTTAAATATTCTTTAACCTTTTTTATTACATTTACTACCTCTATCACATTAATAGGTTTATTAATAAAAAATTCTATGCCGTTTTCATAGGCTTTCCCGATGATATCCTTAGAACTTACTTGAGACAGCATAATAAAAACGCTCTTAATATCCAGGGATTTTGTCTTTTTTACTACTGCTATGCCGTCTTTCATCGGCAAAAGCAAGTCANNAACCCCCATTTTCTGCTTCGCCCAAAACTTCACCCAAATCATACTGCTCGATTATTCTTGTAAGCACACTTCTTACGCTTCTGTCATCATCTACAACAATAAAGCTATGCATTGAAATTACCTCCCACTTATTAACTCATCAGTCGGGAAAGCAAGCATGAATTCTTTTTCCCCTNNAGAATTTATGCTTATCGTACCATTTAAATGCTCTGTCAGCATCTTCACGTGAGCAAGCCCAAGTCCGGTTGATATCAAGCCTGTATTCGGATCATACTTTGATGTATAGCCCGGTTCAAAGATTAACTCCTTTACATCATCAGATATTTCTTTGCCATTATCAATAATTCTAAAAACAGCCCTGCTATTATCTATCTCACTTATAACGCTTATATAAGAATTATCATTCAAGCATGCTTCTATAGAATTCTGTATCAAATTATTCAATATAGAAATAATAATGAAAAACTTATCGGTCTCATAGTCTTTTTTTACCTTGAAAGATAGCTTGATATCTTTGTTGAGCCCTTCAATATAAAGAACAAATAAGCCTTGGATTACATCAAAGATCTCACTTATCTCCATTGTATTTCCTGCCTCTCTTGCAGGGAGTATCTTTTCCATATTGAGCACTATTCTATTGTAGTCTTTCTTAATTTCGTGGATCTGTATGGATAATTCCAATGAATCAGATCTTAATTGCTCTCGTTCTCTATCCGTAAGCTTTTCTTCGTCATTTAGCCTATTATATATGGAATAGCTTTTTCCCATGGCATTTTCAATATCTTGCATGGACTTTTTCAGAAAAAATATCTCCGATTTCATCTTGGCTGTGATAACGATCAGATCATTATATCTTCTTTGATGCTCTTCCTTAACGATTATAAGATTGTAATATTTGATAGTCAAAAATAGGCAAAGGATTATGGAGGAACGTATTATTGCAGTTAAAACTACGGTCTCTAATATTNNTGATTCGAAAGGATTGTTTATAAAATGATTTCTAAGGACCAATTCTAAAAAATTTGAAGCGATATCTGCAAAAATGATGATAAATAAAAATTGCAACGGCTTGTCCGCATGAGCTCTAAATTTCAAGCGATCTATTATTATACCATAGCAAATATAAAAAAATGATGCAGGTATATGTCTGGAAAGTGATATTTCAAAGCTATTATTATGTAATAAAACATCTATTGCCGTTCTGGTTATCAAGACGAAAACAGCAACTAACANNTCAGATTTCTAAAATATAATAAAAGAAATGGAAACAAAATAACGGCTATAGTAATTCTAAACTCGGTTCCAAAGGGATAAAAATGAATTTGCCCCATGATAGCTGTAAAAAAGGCAACTATAAGCATCTCTTTTAAGTTTTTATTCATTTGAGATACACATCCTGGAGTATATTTTTAATATTATTTTACATTTGTTAGACTATTTTGTAAAATATTTTATTTACTCTTTGATATTTTCTATAATAGAACTTATGATCTTAATTCCTCTTTCAATATCATCAGCACTGACTCTGGAAAAGCCTAATCTGAAAGCATCCTTTCCCTCATCGTTTATATAAAAGATATCTCCCGGTGTGAATATAACACCTTTCTTTATGCATTCATTCAACAAATTCCTTGAATTGATGCCTTTATGCTTTATAAATATGTGAAGGCCCCCATCTCCATAAAGCATGGCTTGTGGAATATTTTGCCTAACAGCAGCTACCGCTGCTTCGTATTTTTGTTTATAAACCTTTCTGGCTTTCTTTATATACTTCTCAAAAGAACCTTCTCTAAAGAACTCATATAGAATTGCTTGGTCCAAAAACGAAGTATGAATATTTCTGCTTCTCTTTACACTCTCCAAGTAATCTATTAAATCCGTATCAGCCACAATCCAGCCAATCCTTAACCCGGGAAAAAGGATTTTAGAGAAGCTTCCGATGTAGATAACTCCGTTTCCCCTGCACCCTATTGCTGCAATGGGGGATATATGGGAACCAAAATATCTCAATTCCTCATTGAAGCCATTCTCTATAATGGGGATATCATTGCCGGCTAAAATATCATAAAGCTCAATTCGTCTTTCCCAAGGCATTGTAATGCCTGTAGGGTTGTGATAAGAAGGGGTTATATAAGCCAGTTTGACCTTATTTTTTCCAATTATTTTTTTTACCTCTTGAATGCTTATCCCTTCCCCATCCATATGTGCGCCTAAAATGTCAAGCTTCTTCAGCTTCATTATCTTAAGCGCCGTATTATGGGTAGGATTCTCGCATAATATTGAATCTCCATCCTTCGTAAGTGAAGAGAGCAGAATTTCAAAGGCTTCTGTAAAGCCATTGGTTATCAAGATACTCTTGCCTTCAGTATTAATCCCTTTGCTTTCCATATAACCGGTCAAATAATCAAGCAATGGCTTATATCCTTGCGCATAACCATAATTTAATATCTTGTAGCCTTCCAATGATATTATATTCATAAAAGCCCTTTTAAAATCCTCCATAGGAAACAGCTCCGGTTCTGGTGAAATGCTGCTCATAGGTATCATTTTCTTCTCCCAAACAGCTTCCTGCTTAACAATATCAAGGCCTCTGGCTTCTCTTGCATATTCATTTATTCTGGGTTCCCATTCAGTGACCCATCCTCCGCCAGAACTGATATTTATGTCTGATACAAAAGCCCCCTTGCCTTCTATTATATTTATGAAACCATCGTCAACCAGAGATTCATAAGCAGAAATTACAGTGTTTCTGCTTACTTTCATCAAAGAAGAAAGCTCCCGGGTTGATGGCAGCCTTTCTCCTTTCTGCAGCATACCTTTAGCTATCATGGTTCTAAAGTAATTCTTTATTTGAATGTATATCGGTTGTCCTTTATCAATCTCGATATTGTGGAACATTTTTTCACCCCAAAATATTAATGGCAATAGTCATCCTATTACCATTTTTACATATATAGCATTAAAAATAAAGCTTATTAATTTCTTGATTTGAGAGATAGCTGAATTATTTTATCTAGAAACTGTAAAAAGTCCAGCCCATAAGCCTTTGCACTTTTCGGGAAAAGACTGTTTTTTGTGAGGCCGGGAAGCGTATTTATCTCTAAAACGTAGATATCATCTTCTCCAATTATTATATCCACTCTTGCATATACACTGCATTTTAAATGCTTCCAGCATTTTCCCGCAGCCTCCTCAACTTTCTCCCTGATGGGCGACTCAAGCTCTATTATCACCTCATCGGCTCCTCCATCCAAGTATTTTGAGCTATAATCAAAAAAATGAGACTTCGGTTTGATGGCTATCACCGGAAGCAATATCCCGTCCATCATGCAACAAGTTATTTCTGCTCCTTTGATGTATTTTTCAATCATGACCTCACTATCAAATTTTAAAGCTTCGGCAACAGCTTCTTCGATATCTTTCTCATCATTTGCAATAGCAGTGGCAACACTGGA
>DPSW01000151.1 GCA_003527145.1 Clostridiaceae bacterium
GGGCTGATTTCAGCGACCCTTTATGTTTGGTTCCCTTTATGCATTCTGATACCGCGTCAAGTGATATTTGTGATTTAATATATTCATCGCTTTTAAAATATGATAAAAACTTAAATCTATCGCCAGAAGTAGCAGAGGCTTTGCCTACAGTATCTAAAGACGGCAAAACCATAACCTTTAAGCTTAAAAAAGGAGTCTTATGGCATGATGGAGTGGAACTCACATCTGCCGATATTAAGTTCACATATGACATTATAAGAGATCCTGCAGTCAACTCCGACAGAATGGCCGATTTTGAAATAATATCAAGGATAGATACTCCTGATAAATACACAGTTGCATTTATATTGAAAAATCCAAGTGGTGTTTTGCTGGATCAATTCCAAAACAAGTATTTAATACCAAAGCATTTATATGAAAAAGAAGACAAGACAAAGTTAAAATCCTCAAAATATGCACGCAATCCTGTAGGATGTGGGGCATTTAAGTTTGTGGAATGGAAAAACAATGAAAGAGTAACTCTTGAAGGATTTGATAAATACTTTGACGGCAAACCTGGATTTGAAAAATATATATTTGATATAAATCCAAGCCAGGCAACTGCAATGGTTAAAGTTGAAAAAGGCGAAGCAAACATGGTACAGGTTCCTGAATCCGATGTAGCCCGTATGAGTAAATTGCCTAATCTAAATGTAAATCGCTATGTCGGCAATGTATTTGACTGTGTTCTTTGGAATACAAAAACTTCTTTCTTTTCTGATAAAAAGGTAAGGCAGGCCATGACTCATGCGATAAACAAGAATGCTATAGTAAGCGGTATTTACAAGGGCAATGGTAAGCCGGCCGTAGGTTCAGTTGTGCCAGCACTGCCTTTCTATAATAAAAATGCAAAGGATTATAAATACAGCATAGCAACAGCAAAGAAGCTTTTGGATGAAGCCGGCTGGAAGGTTGGAAAAGACGGAATACGAGAAAAGAACGGCAAGAAATTTAAGATCACAATGCTTACAAACAAGGGCAATATAATGAGAGAAAAGCTTATAGTTGAAGTTCAAAGACAGCTGAGGCAGGTAGGAATAGTAGTAGAACCAAGGATTATAGAATGGAATACATTTATTACTCAATATCTTGAAACAGGAAATTTTGATGCCTATGTAGGCGGATTCACAACAGGCTTGGATGCTGACCACAGAGCTTTTTATTACAGCGATCCTGCTGTGGGAATATTAAACAGAGGTGGTTACAGCAACCCTTCAGCAGATAAAATAATGGATGAAATTGTTATTACCACAGATATGAAAAAGCAAAAAGAATTAATGTTTAAGCTGCAAGAAATTGTAGCTGAAGATCAGCCAATGACCTTCATAATATATAGGACTCAAGCAATTGCTTTAAATAAAAATGTTAAGAATGCAGAATTCTATGATCTATTAAATTGGCATAATCCAGAAAAATGCTGGGTTGAATAGAAGCTCACAGGTATAAGGGTATGCGAAAAGTCGCATACCCTTACTATAAGGAGGAAAAAAATGTTAAAGTTTATTATAAGGAGATTAATACAATCTATACCTCTCTTATTTATAGTTTCTGTTATTTCATTTGCTATAATTGCTCTTGCTCCAGGTGATCCGGTATATATGTTTGTAAGCCCTGACAAGGCATCTTCTCAAAACTTGGATGCTTTAAGGCAAGAGCTTGGATTAGACAAGTCTATACCTGAAAGATATTATAAATGGGTAACGAATATGATCAGAGGTGATATGGGAAATTCCTTTGCTTATGGGAAACCTGTAAAGGATATTTTGTTTGNNTTGCATTAGCGGCAGAAATTTTTGCCTTTATATTGGCAGTTCCTGCCGGAATTATATCCGCTATAAAAAGAAATACGGCTTGGGATTATACATTTTCAACGTTTTCCTTCATAGGGGTATCATTGCCCACGTTTTGGTTTGGCCTTATGCTTATACTTGTTTTCAGCCTGAAATTAGGATGGCTTCCTACAGCGGGTATGAGGGCTAATTATGAAGAATTTGTATTAATGGATAGGATCAAACATCTGATACTTCCTACTATAGTTTTAGGTACTGCACACATGGCCTCAATAATGAGATATATGAGGGCTTCAATGATGGAGGTTATTAATCAGGATTATGTGAGGACAGCAAGGAGCAAGGGCTTAACTGAAAAAATTGTAATATTAAAACATGCTTTAAGAAATGCTTTGATTCCTATAATCACTTTGATTGGTCTTACGATACCGGCACTTTTCAGCGGTGCCGCAATGACGGAAACAATATTTTCATGGCCCGGTATGGGAAGAATAGTAATAAGTGCTACATTTATGAGAGATTATCCGGTTATGCTTGGAGACTTGGTATTGGCATCGGTAACAATAATTGCGGGAAGCTTGATTGCGGATATATTATATGCGGTAGCTGACCCCAGAATCAGATATGATTAGGGGGTGGGAATATGACTACTAAACTTGAAAATAAAAATGAAAATGTAATCTTAGCAGAAAGCTTTGAATATAGTGATACATGGATAAAAAAACTTAAAATATTCTGGAAGCGTTTTAAGAAAAACCGATTTGCCGTTGTAGGCTCAATTATTCTCTTAATCCTATATATGGCATCTTTTTTGGCGCCTGTTATTGCACCGTATCCGGAGGAAGGCCTGACGGATGATATATTCTTTACGGATGAAGTTCCTAAATACAGTTCCTATAATCCTATAGAGGTGATTACAGAAAAAATAATCAGATTGGGATATAAAGAAGATTTAAATGATTTGGATAAATTGGAGGATTACGATTACTTAAGCGGCTTAGGATATTTGGAAGAAGATAGTATATTTCAAATTGTTACACTGGCAAGCACTTTGAGGATGTATAAAGATATGGAGGCAGAAGGCCAAAATATTATATTGAAACCTAATTTTTTTGGACGGGATGAATTAGGCCGTGATGTTTTTTCAAGGATACTATATGCAGGACGAGTTTCATTGACCATAGGTTTTGTATCGGTAGGCATATCTGTTGTGATCGGAACCCTTTGGGGCTGTATTGCAGGCTACTATGGTGGATGGATAGATAATATTATGATGAGAATAGTAGATGCAATAATGTGCATTCCTACATTTATTCTTTTAGTAACGGTTATGTCTATATTTGAACCTAGTATATTTAATGTTATGATTGTTTTGGGCTTAACCAGTTGGACAGGGCTTGCGAGAATGGTAAGAGGAGAGTTTTTAAGCCTCATGAAGAGAGATTATGCAGAGGCAGCGAGAGGTGTAGGAGCCAAGGATGTGAGAATAATATTCAGACATATTTTGCCTAATGCCATAGCACCTATTATAGTAAATGCCACTATGGGAATAGCAGGAGCCATACTTTCTGAATCAGCCCTTTCGTTTTTCGGAATCGGAGTACAGCCACCCTATGCGAGCTGGGGAAATATGCTAACTAATGCACAGGAGCTTAATACAATGCTGAATGCTCCTTGGAAGGCTTTTTATCCGGGTGCGTTTATTTTTATAACGGTTTTATCATTTAACTTCCTCGGCGATGGGCTAAGGGATGCTTTAGACCCAAGGCTTAAGCAGTAAGGGAGGTATGATTATGGATAAATTAGTTGATATAAAGAATCTCAGGACATATTTTTATACTGAGGATGGAGTAGTTCCTGCTGTTGACGGTATAGATTTTTACATAAAACACGGAGAAACCTTGGGAGTGGTTGGAGAATCAGGCTGCGGCAAGAGTGTTACATCTTTATCGATATTAAGGCTGCTTCCTAAACCAATGGGTAAAATAATGGAAGGCAGTGAAATATTATTTGAAGGTGAAGATATTGTAAAAATGAATGAAAAAGAAATGCGCCACGTGAGAGGAAATGCGATATCTATGATATTTCAGGAGCCTATGACTTCCCTTAATCCGGTTTTTAGAGTAGGTAANNGTAATCAGATCGAGGAAGTACTCCACTGGCATCAGCATATGAATAAAGCAGAGGCCAGAAAAAAATCCATAGAAATGCTTAAACTGGTTGGCATCCCGAGGGCAGAAAAAGTAGTTGATGATTATCCCCATTCCTTAAGCGGCGGTATGAGGCAGAGAGTGATGATTGCTATGGCTCTGGCGTGCAATCCTAAGCTTTTAATTGCCGACGAACCGACTACTGCTCTTGACGTTACCATACAGGCCCAGATATTGGATTTGATGAAAAAANNAAAATCCGAAATAAATTCATCAATTATGCTTATAACTCATAACATGGGTGTTGTAGCGGAAACCTGCGAAAGAATAATAGTTATGTATGCCGGAAAAATAGTTGAAGAGGGAGATGTACATTCAATTTTCAAAGAACCTAAACATCCCTATACAAAAGGTTTATTAGCATCTATTCCTTCTATAAAGTATAAACAGGATAAATTAGATTCAATTCCCGGTTTGGTGCCAAATCCCCTTAATATGCCAAAAGGCTGCAGATTTGAGCCAAGGTGTAAATATGCACTTTCCAAATGCAAAGAAAACCAACCCGATATGACGGTATTGGGGGAGGAACGCAGAGTGAGCTGTTTCCTATATGAAGAGGGAGGTGCGGTGTAATGAGCAATCTTTTGGAAGTAAGAAATCTTAAGAAGTACTTTCCTATAAAGGGTGGATTTTTTAATCAAACAGTAGCTTATGTAAAAGCTGTAGATGATGTAAGTTTTTATATAAAGTCAGGTGAAACTTTAGGGATTGTAGGAGAATCAGGCTGTGGCAAATCTACGACAGGCAGAGCTGTATTAAGACTCCATGAACCTACAGCCGGTGAGGTAATATTTGATGGTATTGATATTCCTAAGCTTGATAAAGAAAAATTAAGGATAAAAAGACGTGATATGCAGCTTATTTTTCAGGATCCGTACTCTTCTCTGAATCCAAGAATGACAGTAGGTGATATAATTGGAGAGCCCTTGGAAATTCATGAAAATTTGAAGGGAACAGATAAAACCGACAGGGTAAAAGAATTGCTGAATTTAGTGGGACTCAGTCCTTATCATGTAAGACGCTATCCTCATGAATTCAGCGGAGGCCAGCGTCAGAGGATAGGAATTGCAAGAGCAATAGCCCTAAAGCCTAAGTTTATAGTTTGTGATGAAGCGGTTTCTGCTCTTGATGTATCCATACAAGCTCAGATAATTAATCTGTTCCAGGAGCTTCAAGAAAAGCTTGATCTTACATATATGTTTATTTCTCATGATCTGAGTGTGGTAAAGCATATATCAAATAGAATTTCCGTGATGTATCTAGGGACTATGGTAGAGATGGCGGAGTCCGACAGACTATTTGAAAATCCTGTACATCCATATACACAAGCCTTGCTTTCTGCCATACCTATAGCTGAGCCTGATAACGAGAAGCAAAGGATTATATTNNAGTCCTGTCAATCCTCCCAAAGGGTGTGTTTTCCATACCAGATGCAAGTATTGCATGGATATCTGTAAAGAGGAAAAGCCGAAATTTAGAGATATAGGAGACAGTCATTATGTGGCCTGCCATCTTAATGAATAATTGAAAATAGAGATTTTGAAAATGCATGTTTAAATAGCTTTTTACATGCATTTTTTTATGCTAATATAATAGTGTAGTATTGTTATCTTAGGGGTGTGAACTTAATGGCTACTTGGCTTACACATTTGAGAATAGCTGAAAAAATCAAACAAAAGATTAGAGATATTGATATGGATTATTTTATGGCAGGAAGTATTGCGCCGGATTCAGGGAAAAAAGAAATAACCCATTTTTGCAAAGGAACCGAGGAAAACAGATATATTGACTTAAAAAGCTTCTATAACAGGCATCTCAGACCAGAGGAGCTTTTTATCAGATCAGACAAGACCAGGTCGTTTTACTGGGGATACTATTTTCACCTGATTGGGGACAACCTATGGAATGAGAAGTATTTAAAACCAATTATAAAAGAATACAAAGACGGGAATAGCATTATACATATGTTCAGGGAAGAGATGGATGCTTTGGATTTTCAATATCTGGAGAAATATCCGGAGAACAATATATTATCTAAATTTCAATGTATGGAAATAAAACTTGAATTCTTTAATGAATTTTCGCCTCAGCAAATATATGAGAATATAAAAAAAATCAATGATTATTATGGGAAAGAAAACCATAAGCTGGATAGAGAATTTAAATTCCTTGATGCAGAAGCTATAGAGAGATTTATTGATATAACCGTTGGAAAAGCTATTGCTGCTTTTTACGAATAAATTTAAGGAGAGCATGAATGGTTGATACAAAATTGAAAGGATACTTTTACCTTGGTATAACAATACTGATTTTTAGCACATTAGAGGTCGTGTCATCAAGCCTCAAAGGCTTGATTCACCCAACCCAACTCATATTTATAAGATTTTTAATAGGCGGATTAGCACTTTTACCTTGGGTTATAGCTAAAAAAGAAAAGATATCGGTAAAGGACTGGATGTTTTTCGCAGGCTTAGGCATATTAAATACTGTGATAAGCATGGGAAGCCTCCAGCTGGCCATATCTATGGGAAAAGCTTCTACCGCTGCAATACTTATAAGCTCCAATCCTATTTTTGTTGTAATGTTTTCCTATTTGCTGCTAAAAGAAAAAATAACGAAAAATAGCATAATTTGCATGATTCTTGGAATTATAGGCATTACCTTAATAATATATAAAGGAGGTTCAGGCGGAGATACAGCCATGAGCTTATTTCTGGGAATAGTTGCTTCGCTTACCTTTGGGTTATATTCAGTATTGGGAAAAATGAAAGCGGATAATATAAGCAGTATCACCATGATAAGCCTATCGGCTATAATCGGAGCCATATGCACAATACCGCTGCTGCTGTATATGGGCCTTCCTGTTCTTTATTTTCCAAGAGAGGGATTTTTCAGAATAATGTACTTAGGATTAATTTTATCAGGTTTTGCATATATTACTTTTATTGAGGCGCTTAAAATACTCAGTGCAAGCAAGGGTTCAATGGTATTCTTTCTTAAGCCTGCAGTAGCCACTGTGTTGGCGGTGATTTTCCTTGGAGAAAAGATAAGCCCCAAGACAATACTGGGTATGGCATTTGTTGCTGCAGGTATATTGATAAATTTTTATAAAAAGCCTTCCGCTGATGCATCTAAGAGTTAATAGGGTTTAAGCCGGGGGCTCAACAGGAGTTGAAAGCAAGCTTGAAGCAGAGAGATATGACTGAGGATTTAAAACAAAACACATATAAGGTTCATCTATACATACCTTTTACTTATCGGTGCTGTATCAGCATGCCCAGTGCTGTAATGGAGCACTGTTTTAATTATTTATTACAGTTTGGTTTCAAAATTTCTAAATAATTGTATTATTTACCTTGTAACTATATAATGATTGGTAAGATAAAATTATTTGCCTTATGCTGCTGCTGTAACTTATCCATATCTTAGGCTGATAAAAATGGACTGCAAAGACCAAAAAAAGTAAGGGTTAAATATGATGAAATTCTCAAATATTAATTATAGCAATGTTTAAGGGTGAAGATCATGAAAAAGAGCTTTGAGTTATGCAGAATTATGTCATTCATACTTGTTTTTATATTTTCCTTGTTCTTTTCTTTACAAGCATCTCCCTATGATGCAATGGAGATAATCATTAATGATAGATTTATTAAAAACAGCCCTAAGACAGTATTAATAAATGACGTTGTTTATATACCCTTGTCACAGTTACAGGATAATCTAGGAATTAAAGTTTATTTCCAGGAGGATGATAGAAGTTATCGTATCTATTGGTGGAGCAATTTACTGTATATAAACAAGGAAAAGAATATCATAATGGTCAACAATGAATACAAAGCCCATGAGCATGCCGTAGAAATAATAAATGGTGTATTATATATACCTGAAGATATGCTTGTCGAGATTTTGGGATTTAGAATTGAAAAAATCGATTCGGTTAAAGGTTTTAGAATAATAACAAATGATAAAGTGGTGACTGCTGAAGAATTGCTTAAAATGCGAGAGGAAGAAAAAAAGGCAAAGCCTGCAATAGGAAAATATAATGGACCGAAAGTGGCATATATTACTTTTGATGATGGAATCGTTAGGGGTAACTCAGAAAAGATATTGGATATTTTGAGGGAAAAGAATGTGAAGGCGACTTTTTTTGTTTTAGGAAATACTATCAGCAGGAATCAGGATATATTAAAGAGGATGGCGGAAGAAGGGCATTCTATAGGAAATCACAGTTATAGTCATAGAAAGGAAATAATATATAAGAGCAGTGACAGCCTAAAAAATGAAATCGATAAAACATCTGATTTGATTTTAGAAACTATAGGTAAAGCTATGTATTTGTTTAGGCCGCCTTATGGGAGTAAGATTATAAAAGGGCAGAACTATCAAAAGGTGCTTAAGGATTATAAGGTTATACTGTGGAATGTTGACAGCAATGATAGCAGGGTAAAGGATATCAAAGCTGAGCAGATATATAAGAATGTAGTGGCTCAAGTTCAAAATAAAAGGTCGGCAATAATACTGATGCATGAAACAAAGACCGAAAGCGTCAAGGCTCTTCCGCTGATAATTGATTATTTAATAGAAAGCGGATTCGAAATAAAAGCTATTGAGGAAGATGAGGTAATAAGCTATAAATAAAAAAGGGAATTAAAACTTTTATAAATCAGGTTGACATAATATCAGGAACCTGATAATATATAATTCCTGAGTCGGTGCTGAACAAGTTTGGAACAAAAATTAAAAAGCATATTGACAAGGGAAAGAGAATGTAATAAAATAAAGAACGTCGGCGCGATGAGCCGACGAAAGAATGGACTTTGAAAACTAAACAGTATTAGATATGAAGAATGTAATTCTTTTGAGTAGGATTGAACAACTATTAGTTAAAAGCATTAGAAATAATGTATAAAAGCATTAGAAATAATGATTTTAAGATATTAATTAGAGAGTTTGATC
>DPSW01000065.1 GCA_003527145.1 Clostridiaceae bacterium
GCGCTGTTTTAATCGCAGCTCCCATTGTTGATAATTCTGTAGGAGATTATTTAAACAAAGAAGAGAGAACATTTGTAACAAGCTATTACAGACATATTTCAGAAGCTTTTCTTCCTACATATTCCTCCATTCTGCTGGCATTGAACCTATCCGGAGTTGATATGACATCCTTTGTATCGGCAATGCTGCCCATGGTTGTTGTGCTATTTTTATTAGGTTATTGGCTTTATATCAGAAAGATTCCCAGGGACACCGGAATGCCGCCATCTGATGACAAAATAAAAGAAATCAAGAATATAATTGTCAGCCTTTGGGCGATAGCATTATCAATAATAATTATCCTGGTGTTTAAAATCACTGTGCATTTAGCAGTGATACCGGTTATTATTTTATCCTTCCTGTTGAATAAGTTCAGCTTTGAAGAAATAAAACCAATGTTCAAATCGGCTTTTGAAGCAAAGCTGATCATGAATACCATCATAATAATGATATTTAAAGAGGTATTGGCCTTTACAGGACTTATAGAAAGATTGCCTGAACATCTTTCCATGCTGCCTGTCCCATCGATAGTTATTNNGTTATTTTCGCATTGGTAGCTTTTTTAGGCGCTTTGGTTGCAGGATCCCAGGGAAGCATAGCCTTGGCAATACCCCTGGCCTATGTTGCCATACCCGATGGGGGGGTGGTATTGCTGGTGCTTATTATGTCCATGATATATATATCTATGCAGATTTCACCCATGCATATATGTCTGTCTATTATCACAGAACATTATNNAGTTAAAAAAACTATGCCCATAGTGATAGCATTTGTGATAATAAGCTCGGCATATAGTTATTTATTATATTTAATTCTTTAGAAAGAGTGATAAGATGGCTTATACATATATGCTCAAGTGTTCCGACGGAACATTATACACGGGCTGGACAAAGGATTTGGATAACCGCCTGAAGGCTCACAACAGCGGTCAGGCATCAAAATATACAAGGGTGAGGNNCAGACAACGATGCTATGAAGCGTGAAGCGGCGATAAAAAAACTGTCCCGCAAGAAAAAAGAGGAGCTGATCAAGCTAAGCATAAATTATAAGGAGGAAGATGCATGATTAAAGACACAATGCTTGAAAAGAAAGTCTGGGCAGTGATAGGAGCTAATCAAAACCCTGAAAAATTCGGCTGGAAGATATACAAAAGATTAAAGGATAAGGGTTATGAAGTATACCCTCTAAATCCTGCTTATGAAACGATTGACGGCGACATTTGCTATAAAAGCCTTTCTTCCATGCCCAGGGTTCCTGAGGTCATTAATATGGTGGTAGCCCCTGAAAGGGGAAAGCCGTATATAGAAGAAGCAGCAAAGCTGGGTGTAAAATACATTTGGTTTCAGCCGGGCACCTTTGACAAAGAAATATTTGTTCTTGTAAAAGAGCTTGGCATGGAAGCGCTGCAAGCCTGTGTTCTTGTAGCAACGAATTGATAAAAAAAAGGAGGATTTGAAATGTCAGAAGCTCTTTATAAAAATCCGGATATATATGACATAGCCTATACAGAAAAAGTGGATGAAATAGTTATGGAGCATTATAAGAATGTGTTTGCAGGTAAGGATATAGAGACGATTCATGACTGCAGCTTTGGAACAGGAAGCCTCTCAATTGTTTTGGCCAGAATGGGCTATAAGCTTTCCGGCTCCGATATAAGCGAGAGCATGCTTGAAAAGGCAGGAGAGAAGATAAAAGAAGAAGGATTGACCATCAAGCTGGTTCAGAGTGATTTCAGGGAATTAACGGCCAATATAAACGATACTTATGATTGTGTGATGAGCACAGGAAATTCACTGGCGCATGTGAATAATGCCGATGTCATAAAGACCATATACGAGATGAGCAAGCTGGTCAATGAAAACGGGTATATCTATATAGACTCAAGAAATTGGGATAAAATAAGGGATACAAAGCAAAGATTCTATTATTATCCGCCGTTTTTTAGAGACGGCGAACGCATTAATTTAGTTCAGGTATGGGATCACAATATTGATGGCACTATAACATTTAATTTCTTATACTCCTTTGAAAAAGACAACAAAATTTTGAGGAATGAGGAGTTTGCGGAGACTTACCATCCCCTTAGCATAGAATTGATAGTAGAATCTTTAAACAAGCTGGGCTTTGGTAATTTTGAGATACACAACTTCGGCAATGCCAAAATACACAAACTTGAGAATATGCAATGGTATTCAATCATTGCACGGAAGCTGTCATAGGCATATGATAGTTTTCTTAGCTTCCTTTGAGATTAGCATTATTATATTGTGAGGAGTGTAAAAGTGGATAAATATTATTTGAATAGGGAAGAAGCCGTTTTGGTCATCATTGACATTCAAGAAAGGCTGGTCCCGGCAATGGATCGGGGGGAGAGGGCCATAAGGAATACCAACGTACTGATTTCTATGGCTAAAGATATGGATATACCGATCATCGCAACTGAGCAGTATCCGAAGGGGTTGGGCAGCATCGTGCCTCAGATCGAGGAAAATCTGGAGGGGGCCAGGAAATTTGAAAAGAACACCTTCTCAGGCTGCACAGAAGGGGTAATGGCTAATTTGCATGAATNNAATCAGGAAGAAAAAAAGTGATAATAACGGGCATGGAAACCCATGTGTGCGTGTTTCAAACAGTTAGAGAACTGCTCAAACAAGACTATCAGGTATTTGTAGCTGCTGATGCGGTATGTTCCAGGACCGAAGAGAATTATAACAACGGATTGTCTCTTATGAGAGAAATGGGAGCGGTGGTAAGCAATACAGAGACCATATTGTTTGATCTGCTGAAGGAATCAGGAACGCNNCCTCAATTTAAAGCCTTATCCAAACTGATAAAATAGGGTGGCATAATATGAATGGCTTTTTTTCAAGGGTTTATGAAATAGTTGCTCAGATCCCCAAGGGAAAAGTGGCTACATACGGCCAGATAGCTTTATTACTGGGTGAGCCGAGAAGTGCAAGAATAGTAGGCTGGGCCATGAGGGTTGCACCGGAACATCTCAACCTGCCTTGCCACAGGGTAGTGAACAAGCTGGGTGAGATGTCGCCCGACTATGTATTCGGCTCCTCAAAAATTCAAAAGGCGATGTTGATTTCAGAAGGAATCACCTTTAAAGCCAATGGATGTATAGATATGAAGAAGCATTTGTGGAATTTATTAAAGTTGTGATGCTGCTTATTAAATGTGGTATAATTTAGTGTGTAGGCCTGGTATTTTTAATCCGATATAATGGGATGGGGGAATTGAGATGAATAAGGAAGAAGTCAAGTCCAGCGTGCTGTTGCTGCTGACAGCGGCTATTTGGGGATTTGCTTTTGTTGCCCAGAGGGTAGGCACAATGCATGTGGGGGCTTTTACATTTACGGGACTGAGATTTGCATTGGGAAGCCTGTCCATCTTGCCCATGCTGCTTATTTCAGCGAAGAAGACGGATGAGGAAAATGAAAGGGCAGAAGACAGGAAAGATGTCATTCGTGCCGGTATAATGGCAGGATGTGCTCTTTTTATAGGTGCATCGTTTCAGCAAATAGGCTTGATTTATACAACAGCAGGCAAAGCCGGTTTCATAACAGGCCTTTATATTGTTTTTGTACCTGTATTCGGCATTTTCCTTAAGCAAAAGACTCAAGCAAGTACCTGGCTCGGTGTCTTTGTTGCAATCATAGGCTTGTATTTTTTAAGCGTTAATGAGGGCTTTTATATCGAATTAGGAGATTTGCTAGAAATAATAGGAGCGGTTTTCTGGGCTATCCATATACTTATCATAGACCATTTTGCAAAGAAGGTTTCTGTTGTGAAATTATCCCTTGGGCAATTCATCACCTGTTCTGCTCTGAGCTTGACTGCCGCATTCATTTTTGAGAAAATCAGCCTGGAGGCATTGTCTCAGATCATAATACCCCTTCTTTATGGCGGTATCTTGTCGGCTGGGGTTGCCTATACTATTCAAGCCATAGCCCAAAAACATGCAAGACCTTCCCATGCGGCCGTGGCGTTGAGCATGGAAGCAGTATTTGCAAGCATAGGCGGATTATTGATGCTCAATGAAAGGATGGCGTTGAGAGGCTATACAGGTTGTGCTCTTATGTTGGCCGGGATGCTTTTATCCCAATATGAGAGCCTTGCCAAAGGCAAGAATGAAGCCCCAATAGAAATTGTGAATCAAGAAAAATCCAGTTAATAGCAGGTGATTTAGATTTATGAGGGGATACGGTTTAGTTTTAGGAGGCGGGGGAGCAAAGGGTTCCTACGAAATAGGGGTATGGAAAGCCCTTCGTGAGCTTGAGATACCTCTCATCGGTGTGGCCGGAACTTCTGTAGGCGCTTTGAACGGGGCTATGGTAGTGCAAGGGGATTACGACAAAGCCTTTGACTTGTGGACCACTATCTCCGTAGAAACTGTCATAAGCATGAACAAGGCTATATCGGAGCTTGACAGGGGGAAAAAGGCAGAGGAAATAAAAAAACTCATAGTAGCTGCTGTCAATTCAGGAGGATTGGATGTAACTCCTTTAAAAAAGCTGCTGGCGTCAACTATAGATGAAGATAAAATCAGAGAATCAGGCATGGACTTTGGTGTTGTGACTTTTTCGCTG
>DPSW01000194.1 GCA_003527145.1 Clostridiaceae bacterium
TCAGAGTAGCACAACAGATTAAGTTATTCTTTTTCTTAGCTTGTCGAGAATTTTTTTCTCTATCCGTGATACCTGAACTTGAGATATTCCCAACATATTAGCCACCTGACATTGGGTGTTTTCGCTGAAATATCTAAGCATTATTATCTGTCTCTCTCTAGGTTCCAAAGTAGCAAGAACTTCTCTCAGCGCTATCTTGTCTATTAAATCTATATCCTCCAGACTCTCATTTTGAATTTTATCAATAAGCAAAACCGGTGAACCATCATCCTGATAAATAACCTCCTGCAAGGATTGAGTAGAATTGATAGAATCCATAGCGACGATCAAATCTTCTGCAGGTATATCAAGTTCAGCTGCTAATTCAGATACTGTCGGCTCTCTGCCAAAGTTCTTTTCTATATTTTCTTTATAGGCATTAGCTTTTATAGCAATCTCCTTGATGCTTCTGCTTACTTTTATTAATCCATCATCTCGCAAAAATCTTTTAATTTCACCTATGATCATAGGTATGGCATATGTAGAAAATCTCACATTATATGAGCTGTCAAATTTTTTTATCGCTTTTAGCAGGCCTATGCTGCCGATCTGCACCAGATCTTCATATTCGCAGCCCCTGTTTAAAAATCTCTTCACAACACTGCGCACCAAGCCTAAATTTTGCGATACTATATAGTTTTCAGCACTTGTATCTCCGCTCTGGGCTTTTAAAATAATATCTATTATGGCTTCTTGAGAAAGCTCTGACCAATCCATAAGATACTCCTTCAGTCTTTTTTAAAGTTTTTTCTCATTATGATGGTTGTACCCTTCCCGGGCTCGGACAATATGCTAACCTCATCCATAAATGTTTCCATAACAGTAAAGCCCATACCTGATCTTTCCAGCTCCGGCTTGCTGGTATATAAAGGTTGTCTCGCCATCTCAATATCCTCTATTCCCTTGCCTTTATCACTTATTTCAATTTCTACCATATTATCAATTATCCTGCAGATTATTGTCACGTATCCCTGTTCATATTCGTAACCATGTATTATACAATTGGTTACAGCCTCAGACACGGCGGTTTTAATTTCTGATATTTCCTCAATAGTCGGATCTAGCTGAGCTGCAAAGGCAGCTACTACTGATCTTGCAAAGCTTTCGTTTTGCGATTTGCTTAGAAACTCAAGTTTCATTTCATTGTCAACTCTCATTAAATTACGCTCCTTTACAGTTTTTCTATGGCAGTTTTTTTATTGTCAAAGCTAGGTATGATTCTTTTGAGACCGCAGATTTCGTAGATTCTCTTTATCTGAGGCTTCATCGATGCTATACCTACCTTCCCTCCGTTAGAGGCTATGAACTTATATCTCCCGATTATGACACCAATCCCTGAGCTGTCCATAAAATTGAGATGACTCATATCAAACAAAATATTTTTAGGATTTTTAGCCAAAATTTCATCATCGATTTCATCCCTGGCGTAGCTTGAGCTATGATGGTCTAACTCACCATTAAGCTTTATAATCAATATATTATTGAGTGTCTCNNTCAAAGTTAACTTGCATTATTTTCCCCCCATTACCATAGTAGTATTATTATTCTTTACTCAACTTTTTTTTCCTTCAACGAAAAATGTAATATTTTGTATTGTTCATAATTTTAGTCACTTTTTTTATTTCTTTCTAAAAAAATGAAACCTTAATCTATTTTTGTCGTATAAATACATGAAAACATTGTGAATTATTTTGAAAGCTATGTGTTATACTTGATTTAGATGAGGAGTGATTTGAGTGAATATTCTTATATTTTCAGTTTCTATTGGAAACGGCCACGACCAGGTAGCTCATACCATCAGAAATGAATTTATATCTGCTGACCCCGAGAACAGTGTAAAAATTATTAATACGATAAGTCTGATCAGTCCACTGCTTGATAAGGTGATATTGGACAGTTATCTTAATATATTAAAATTCTATCCAAAGGCCTGGGGTAAAATTTATGAGAAAACCAATAAGCTGGATCCTATAATAGATATTAATGAAATAGCAAATAAGCTGGTTACAGTATGGTTTAAGAAGCCTACTGTGAATTTTGAACCTGATGTAATTTTCTGTACCCATAGTTTTCCTGCTTCAATTATTTCCAATCTAAAGGAGAAGAAAATTATTAATTGTCCTCTTATCACTATTATTACAGATTATAATATACATTCCTCATACATTAATGAACATACGGATTATTATGTTATTCCTCACGAAAGTCTTATATATGCAATGAAGGATTTCGGGGTCCCTTCGAACAAAGTATTGCCTTTGGGCATACCTATAAGAAGAGAGTTTTCTTTTACCATGGATAGAAAAAAGCTCGTTGAAGATTTAAAACTCGCAGACAAAAAAACCATTCTTGTTATGGGAGGCGGCTTAGGATTAGGTTCAATAAATAGAATAGTCAAAGAACTGGATAGAAAGCTCAGCAATATACAGATTATTGCCGTTGCGGGGCGCAACGAAAGATTGGAAGTAAAGCTTAAAAACCTGGATACAAAAAACCTGCTTGTTGTTTATGGCTTTGCAAATAATATGCATGA
>DPSW01000236.1 GCA_003527145.1 Clostridiaceae bacterium
TATAAAAATATTGGAATTTCCCCAGGAATACCTGTCGGCTCGCAAGGAACTAAAGGATGAAACGGCTAAAGTGATAGAGAAAATAATAAAAACTCAGGAGATAACCAGCATTGAAGGTATGGAAGAGTCATCATACATAGTGAACAAGCTCTTGAAAGCCGTAAGAATTGCGCTTGATCAATCCTTGCTGCAATAGCTGATTTTTAGCAGCTATGTTGTGCTAACTGATAACGATTTCACTCTTATATCAGTCAGGGCAACAAGCTCCAATCAGAGTTATCACAAGTAAAATAAATGCTAAAAAACCCTGTCAGATCGTGCTCTGACAGGGTTTTATTCTGCGCTTTTAATGGGTCTGCTGACAGTGAGGGCAATAGCCGTAGAAATAAAGCTGCTGCTTTACGAGGGTATAGCCGGTTCTTGCCTTAACATTATCCAATAAGTCATATATCATGTCGTCATTGACATCATCCACTCTGCCGCATTTTAAGCAATGTATATGAGGATGCTGTGTAGTGTTGGCATCATATCTGAAGCTTCCTTCCCCAAGGTTAAGCTCCTGGACCAAACCGATGCTTTTGAATACTTCCAAGGATTTGTATACCGTAGCCAGGCTCATGGTGGGGTACATGGGGAGCAGCTTGTTATAAATCGCTTCAGCTCCGGGATGGGCTTTTGTTTCCTTTAAAGCATTATATATAGCCAACCTTTGCGGTGTTACCTTAAAACCGTGATCTTTCAACATTTTAGTGACTTTAACCATGATATTCCTCCAGGAAAATATACTATACTAAAAGAATAGTTTAAATAAAAGTTTTTGTCAAGGGTCTGTTTGGATGCAGCATTAATAAGTATACTAAAGCTATGAATATATTAGCCTGATGTTCGCTCATACATATGCACAAGTTATATCTGAGAAAAACTGAATAACGGCTAAAACACTTGGAATAAAAGAGATCATAGATGTCTGGGATATAAATATTATTTAGTATTTATACATATATATAAAAAAATATAGAAAATTTATGAAATGTACTTGCATAAATATACTGAAATCATTATAATTATAATTAACTTTAAAGATGGGGAGTAGATATCATGAAAGTGTCAAAGAAAAAAGTAATCCTGGCTTATTCGGGCGGTTTAGATACTTCGGTCATTATACCATGGCTAAAGGAAAACTATGACCTGGAGGTCATTGCCTGCTGTGTTGATGTGGGCCAGGGCGACGAAACAAAAATAGTAAAAGAAAAAGCTATAAAGAGCGGAGCATCAAAAGTTTATGTAGAAGATGTAAAGAAGGAGTTTGTGGAGAATTATATATTTCCCACTCTCAAAGCAGGTGCGGTATATGAAGGCAAATACCTGTTGGGCACTTCCTTTGCAAGGCCGTTGATCGCAAAGAAACTGGTTGAAGCAGCCGAAAAAGAAGGGGCTGAATACATAGCTCACGGCTGTACAGGAAAAGGCAATGATCAGGTTCGATTTGAACTTTCGATAAAATCCATGAGACCGGACATTAAGATAATTGCTCCATGGAGGATCTGGGATATAAAATCCAGGGAGGATGCGATAGATTACGCCGAAAAAAGAGGAATACCGGTTCCTGTTACTAAGGCGAAGCCGTACAGTATGGACAGGAACCTATGGCATCTGAGCCATGAGGGCGGAGACCTGGAGGATACCTGGAACGAGCATCCTGCCGACATGTATCTGATGACAACGCCGCCGGAGAAAGCACCGGATAAACCCAGCTATGTGGAGATCGGATTTAAAAAAGGCATACCCGTGTCAATAAACGGCGTATTTTATGACCCTGTAGCATTATTGGAGAAGCTGAACAAGATAGGCGGAGAGAATGGGATAGGTATATCGGACATGGTGGAGAACAGGCTCGTGGGCATGAAATCCAGGGGCGTATATGAAACTCCCGGAGGCACACTGCTGTATACTGCCCACAAGGAATTGGAATACCTGACATTGGACAGGAACACCATGCAGTTTAAGGATATGGCGGCTCAGAAGTATGCCCAATTGGTATATGACGGCCTTTGGTTCACACCCTTAAAGGAAGCCCTGGATGCCTTTGTAGATTCCACACAGGAGTGTGTTACTGGAGTTGTGAAGCTGAAGCTTTATAAAGGCTTGTGTTCCAGTGTAGGCTCCAAGTCCCCGTATTCCTTATACAATAAGGATTTTGCCACATTTGGAGAAGATGAGGTATATAATCAGAAGGATTCAGAGGGCTTCATAAATCTATTCGGGCTTCCTTTAACCGTAAGAGCTTTGATGAACAAAAAAAAGATGGAGGAAATGCTTGAAGCTTCAAGCAAAAAGGCTATATGAAATTATGGGGCGGCAGATTTGAAAAGAATACCAATGAGATTGTAGATTCCTTTCAAAATTCCATAAAGTTTGATTACAGAATGTATAAGCAGGATATAAAGGGAAGCATGGCTCATGCCAGGATGCTTGGATATAAAGGAATAATCAGCCAGAAGGATGCAGAAGCCATCATCAAGGGGCTGGCTGAAATATTGGAGGATATCGAGGCAGGCAAGGTAGAATTTAAGCAGGAGGCCGAGGATATTCATATGAATATTGAAAGCCTCCTCATAGAAAAGATCGGCCAGATAGGGAAAAAGCTGCATACCGGAAGGAGCCGAAACGATCAGGTGGCATTGGATTTCAGGATGTACCTGAAGGAAGAGATGGATGAAATAATATATCTGATAAAAGAACTCTGCAGCCTGCTTTTAAGAAAAGCAGAAGAAAACGCTGAGCTCATAATGCCCGGATATACCCATATGCAAAAAGCCCAGCCCATAACCTTAGGCCATCATTTAATGGCTTATTTCTATATGTTCTGCCGGGATATGAATAGATTTCATGATTGCTATGGGAGGACGGATGTGATGCCTTTGGGCAGCGGTGCGCNNGCAGCATCAGCGGCAACTCCATGGATGCGGTGGGAGACAGAGACTTTGTCATAGAATTCATAAGCGGCTGCTCTATACTTATGATGCATCTGAGCAGGTTCTGCGAAGAGCTGGTGCTATGGAACAGCCATGAATTTGGATATATAGAAATGGATGACTCCATGAGCACGGGCAGCAGCATAATGCCCCAGAAGAAAAATCCCGATGTGGCTGAGCTTATCAGGGGCAAAACAGGAAGAGTATATGGGGATCTGATGGCTATCCTCACGATCATGAAGGCATTGCCTCTGGCCTATAATAAGGATATGCAGGAGGACAAGGAAGCCGCTTTTGATGCGGCAGATACGGTAAAAAACTGCATAGCTGTATTCATACCTATGTTTGAT
>DPSW01000131.1:0-2403 GCA_003527145.1 Clostridiaceae bacterium
GAATATAAAAACAAAAAATTGAATAATGCGGAAGCGAAGCGCCTCATTGCCGGATGTACAGGAATAAAAAGAACAACGGGCCAGCATCCCGGCGGTGTAATGATAGTGCCGTCTGATAAGGAGATTTATGAATTTACTCCAATACAGCATCCTGCGGATGACACGGATTCCTCTATTATAACTACTCATTTCGACTACCACTCAATAAGCGGGAGATTGTTGAAATTAGATATCCTGGGGCACGACGTGCCTACAATTATACGAATGCTGGAGGATATAACCGGTTTCTCTGCACAGAACATAAAATTTGATGATAAGAATACCATGAGCTTATTTACTTCTCCTGAAGCGCTGAATATCAGCCTGGAGGAGATCGATTGTCAAGTCGGCAGCCTGGGAATTCCGGAATTTGGAACCAAATTTGTGCGTCAGATGCTAATGGATACCAAGCCAAGCACCTTTGCCGAATTGGTTAGAATAGCGGGTCTATCCCACGGCACAGATGTTTGGCTCAATAACGCTCAAGATATCATAAAAAGCGGTACAGCCACCCTAAAGGATGTTATATCGACAAGAGATGATATAATGCTGTATCTTATTCATAAGGGTGTGAAGCCTAAGACAGCTTTTAAGATTGCAGAGAGCGTCCGAAAGGGAAAAGGGTTAAATGAGGAGTTTGAAAATGCCATGCGAGAAAAAGATGTGCCAGATTGGTATATAAATTCCTGCAAAACTATTAATTATCTTTTCCCAAAGGCTCATGCAGCTGCTTACGTAATGATGTCTTTCAGAATCGCATACTATAAGATCTATTATCCGGAAGCTTTTTATGCTACATATTTTACTGTGAGATTAGATGATTTCGATGCTGATATATTTACCAGCGGGAAAAATTTGGTTAAGGCAAAATGGATTGAATTAGACAAATTAGGGAATAATGCAACTACAAAAGAAAAAAATCTTATGACGCTGGTAGAAGTGGTATACGAAATGTATTGCAGAGATATCAAGCTATTGCCTGTGGATTTATACAAGTCGGAGGCGGATAGATTTGTAATCACCGAAGAAGGTATAAGACCGCCGCTAAGGACTTTACAGGGATTGGGAGCCAATGCTGCTTTAAGTATAATTAAAGAAAGGGAGAAATGTCCTTTCATTTCCGCTCAGGACTTACGTGAAAGAACAAAGATATCTAAGACCGTTATTGAAATAATGAGAAGTCACGGATGTTTAGAGGGCTTGCCTGAAAATAATCAATTGAGCTTATTTTAAACTTGCATGAACATATAAACAATGTTATAATCATTCTGGACATAAACTTATTATTTTCAATTAGAGTGGGGCTTTCCCACTCTTTCCTATTATAAACAGATGTTATAGGGCTTTTTTTTCAGCGGAATCTAATTGAACTAACTATAGGGAGGAATTGCCTTGAAGAGAAAAGTAGAAGACATATTATATGATCTGAGCATGCCTATTTTAAACAAATACAAATTTGAGTTTGTTGACATTGAGTATAAGAAGGAAGGTGGACAGTGGTACTTAAGGCTATTCATAGACAAAGACGGAGGAATCACTGTAGATGACTGTCAGCTGGTAAGCGAAGCTCTAAGTGACATGCTGGATGAAATTGACCCCATTGATCATGCTTACATATTCGAGGTGTCTTCTCCAGGCATTGAAAGGCCTCTTAAAACAGAAAGGGATTATAAGCGGAGTTTAAATAAGGAATTAGAGATAAAATTTTACGAACCCTATGAAGGGAAAAAAGTGATCGAAGCAGTATTGGTAGATTTTGATGAAAAAAAAGTTATTCTTGATTATAATGGGGAAAATATTGAAATTAAAAAAGACATTATAGCGATTATGAAGCCTTTGATTAAGTTTTAAGGAGGGTAATAAATGAATGGGGAATTTCTCCAGGCGATTGAGCAAATTGCAAGGGAAAAGGGTATAAAACAAGAGATACTGTTTGAAGCCATTGATGCGGCTTTAGTAACTGCGTATAAGAAAAACTATGGGACATCCCAGAACGTAAAGGTGTCTATAAGCCGTGAAACCGGTGATGTAGAAGTATATGCTAAAAAAACCGTGGTGGAAGTCCTGGAAGATGAGCTTTTAGAGATCAGTATAGAAGATGCAAAAAGTATAAATAGGAATTATGATATTGATGATATTGTTGATATTAAAGTTACTCCTAAAAATTTCGGGAGGATAGCTGCTCAGACTGCCAAGCAAGTGGTTGTACAAAGGATAAGAGGGGCTGAGCGAAGCAATGTTTATGAAGAATTCATCAATAAAGAAGACGAGATTGTCAATGGATTGGTCCAAAGAAAAGAAAAGAACAATGTTTTTATTGACTTAGGGAAAACTGAGGCCGTATTGGGACCAAATGAGCAAACA
>DPSW01000131.1:2493-2739 GCA_003527145.1 Clostridiaceae bacterium
CATAAAAAGTATATCGAGAGAAGCTGGATCGAGAACTAAGATGGCAGTATTTTCTCATGATGAAAACATTGATGCTGTCGGAGCTTGTGTGGGTCAAAGGGGTCAGCGTGTACAAGTGATAGTGGATGAGCTTAGAGGAGAAAAGATAGACATAATTGAATGGAGCAATGATTTAACCATTTTTGTAGCCAGCGCATTAAGCCCTGCTAAGGTTATAAAAGTAAGCATTAATAAAGAAGAGAATAC
>DPSW01000108.1 GCA_003527145.1 Clostridiaceae bacterium
GGAATGGGAGGAAGCAATTGCTGGTCAGAATGAGCATTTGCGGGGAAAATACGGCTATGAGATTGATACAAGCGAAATCAATGCAGATGCAATGAACCAAAAAGCCCATGAAGCAGCTGAATTCATGTCGTTTATGGCAGCCTCGCTGAAGAACGGTGTCAGTGTAAATGACAAGAATGTATCAGATGCAATTGAAAAGCATATCAAGTTCATGCAGCAGGATATGAGCATCGATGCAAATGGTTTTGCAGCTCAAACGAGGTTTTTAATGACAGATGATTTCCATAGGCAAATGATCGAAGGACAACAGACAGGTTTAAGCTACTATATCTGCTTTGCAGCTGAAGCATATGCTGCTGGATAATGAAGTTCAAAAAACAAATGAAAGCGAAGGCATTGAAACCAAAAGCTCCGATGCCTTTGCTTTTTATATAGCTCAATACGATTTTGTATTTCTGCAGCAGGCCATCAGTGTAGTTTAGTCCTGCTTTTTCAATAATTTTATAAAGCTGTCCATTTCTGCAGCATCAAAATCCAAAATAGTATTATATAGATACATGCCACTGGGTCTTGTAATAGCGGGGGCAGCAGAGGAAATAAACGGAATAGCCTCGAGGTTTGTATTTTAAACTAAACTTGAAAAATAAGCCACTAAATGTCATAATGTTAAAGCAGAATATTTATTTAATGGACATTCATGGATGGCTTAATAAGATCATGTTCCATAAGTTGTGTCTGAATTATTCGGAACGTGGTAGCTAAAATATGAGGAATCATTTATATGAATCGTAAAACTTTCATAGCAATAGCTCGGTTCAGCGAGGGGTTTGCGATTGCCCATACCTTCCAAAATAGTTGTAAACGGTGTGAAAATGGCTTGGAATGGCAGCGGGTAATTCCGGGAGTTTTGCCAAAAGACAGGTATAAAGGTTTAGTGGTTATTTAGAATCACTTTACAGCAATCATTTAATTAGGGGATGATACGTTATGAAAATTTCAAAGAAAGATGCTTTGATATGGTTTGATTTTTTTTCACAATTGCCTGAGGAAGAGGAAATTAGTATAAAACATGAAGAAATCATTTACTCTACCTTTGCACAAATTGAGGCAGCGATAGATCATAGAAATGATGCGTTAATGTTGGGAATTAGAGGTTTGAAAACTTTAGAGAATAGAACTTTTTTTGTAGGAAATGAAAATAAATTTCCAAAAGGATGCCGTTCTTGCCTGTTGGGCACTGGCTTGGGTGCAATTAGGAAAACGAACAAATGCAACCTAGAGTGCAAGTTCTGTTATAATTATGGAGAACTAGATGATATTTCTCCCGTTGGCGAAGGTATGTGGGAAATCGGAGGCACTAAATTTTATGAGAAGGATATTGATTTGCTTCTTTCTATCCAACAGAAGCCCACTGGCATTTCCTACGTTTATTTAGAGCCATTCATAGAAATTGAAAAATACTATTCGATTATAAAGAAATTTAGTGATGCTCAAATTTATCAACATCTATATACAAATGGCACTTTAGCTGCGGAAGAGACATTGAAAGCATTAGGTGAAGCCGGTCTTGATGAGATACGTTTCAACCTGGGTGCTACTAATTGTTCAGATAAAGTTATTGAAAATATTGGAATAGCCAAAAAATATATTGAAAATGTAGGTATTGAAACTCCCATGACTCTTGAGTTTTTCGAAGCATTTTTTAAGAAAAAGCAAGCGATTTTAGAGACAAAACTCGATTTTATCAATTGTGCAGAATTGCATTTAAATGAGAATAACATATACAATTATTACGGAGAAAACATGTATATTTCCAGGCAAGGCTATATATCCCCGATTTGGAGCAGGGAATTAACTCTGAAATTCATGAAAATAGCCGATGAAGAGAGCTGGGATTTAGCAGTTCATGATTGCTCAAACTATACGAAGTTTGCTCGAGGCTTAAATTTGAGCAGCAAAGAAGGTATGTGGTTCGGAGCCAGTGATTATGCCTGTGAGTTTTCCAGGATTCCATACGAAGTATTTATACCAATACTTAATGATGACAATTTCAAATTTTTAAGTGAAGAAGAACTGCCTGATGACTATAAGCCAGTATTGATGAAGCAAAACAAATAATACCCGATGGGGTACAGCATAATCTGGCGTTTAATTATCCGTTTCCTATCGTAATAACGAAAGCTGAAGGCGCAAAATTATATGATATTGACGGGAATTGGTATTATGACTTGCTGCAGGCGGAGTAGGAGGCCACAAAGATTGTATGGCGCATATGGGAGCCGCATATATGGCGGAAGGAATTGTAACATTGGCCGGCTCAAGATTATATACAAGTGCTGCATATGCTGAAGATATGATAGATGATGTATTAGTAAGGTTTCAACGTGTTTTGTCAAAATGCGAACCTGTTGATATTTCTTGATTTGTACATGCGCGTGAGCGCATAGATTGGAGTTAATATGGCATATTCAATAGAAGAGGCAAAAGAGCTTGTAATCCGAGCAGGAAAAATACTGGTGGAAAAGGGCCTTATAGCAAGGACATGGGGAAATATCAGCGCTAGGATTTCAGATGAACAATTTGTAGTAACTCCAAGCGGCTTGGCCTATGAGACACTCAACCCAGAGCAGATAGTGGCGGTTGATATCGCGGATTGCTCCTATGAGGGGAACATAAAACCCTCCAGTGAAAAGGGGATACATGCGGAAGCCTACCGGATGCGGCCGGAGGTTAATTTTATAATCCATACGCACCAGGTAATGGCTTCTGTCCTAAGCATTGAAGGAAAAGACATTGAAGTGCATGATGACGAATATAAAAGAATATTGGGAGACACAGTTCCCTGTGCAGCCTATGGAATGCCGTCAACCGGGAAGCTTCGTAAGAAGGTGGCGGAAGCGGTATGCAATTATCCCGGGNNATGTGTATGGGAAAAGACCTTGAGAACTCCTTTGAAATTGCGCTGGCTCTTGAAAATATGGCAGAAGAAAGGTACCGAAAGGCATGCGGAGAAAATAAAAAGCCGCCGGTCTCCATTCCGGATTACGGAAGGAGTAAACGGGAAGGGAATATATTTATTCTGNNGCCGAATACAAGATAGACGGGCTGCCTGAAGGTGCCCCAAAAGCGGCGGTGCTTCATGCTGAAATTTATAAATGCGGCAATGCTATTCATATCATCCATTCCACAGAGGATGAGGTAGTGGAAGCCAGCAGCACCGGACGGATTTTAAAGCCATTGTTAGATGACCTTGCCCAGATTGCAGGCGTAAATATCAAGACGGTAAAAAACGGCTTTATAAATATAAAAGCTGTGGCAAAGGAATTAAAGAATAAAAACGCTGTTTTGCTGGAGAATGAAGGTGCCCTGTGTACGGGAATAACCGAAAGCGATGCGGAAGCGGTGGCTATGGTGCTGAGGAAGGGGTGCGCGGCAGATTTATATGCTGCCGCACTGCATAGGACAGACCGGCTAAGCACAGCGGATGCTTGCATTCAACGAATTATATATGTAAAGAAATATTCGAAGATGAAAAAATAATGAGGTAAAATATATGCTGAAAAAGCTGACAGAAGAAAAACTGGCGGAAATTCTTGAAACAGGAATAGCGGAATTTGCGGAAAAAGGGCCAGAAGGGTTAAATTATGTTAAGCGTCATTATTGCGATATTAAGAAAATCTTAAGATTTTAATAAGTAAAAAGCTATAAAATGGATTTTTGCTTCGTGATATAATAATCATGGGGATATATACTTAAAAGAAAGAAGATGACGCTTTTGGCTGGAAATATTTTAATAGTTGATGATGAGCAAGCAATTGCCGATTTGGTTGAAGTCTATTTGAAAAATGAGAATTATAAGGTCTTTAAATTTTATAACGGGAAGGATGCTCTTAACTGCATTGAAAATGAAAGATTGGATTTGGCTATTTTGGATGTCATGCTACCTGATGTAGACGGTTTTTCAATCTGTCAGCAAATCCGGGAAAAGCATAATTTTCCGGTTATCATGCTGACAGCCAAAGAAGAAGAAATCGATAAAATTACCGGGCTGACATTAGGTGCGGACGATTATATCACTAAACCGTTCCGCCCTTTGGAACTTATTGCCCGTGTAAAGGCGCAGCTCCGAAGATTTACCAAATATAATTCTGGGGAGCCAAACCGAGAAGAACACTTGATTGCCTTTTCCGGTTTGGTATTGGACATGGATACCCATGAATGTACGCTGAATGAAAAAAAGCTATCTCTTACTCCTACAGAGTTCTCAATTCTCTGGGTCCTTTGTTCCAATCGCGGACGTGTGGTCAGTTCGGAAGAATTGTTCCATGAGGTATGGGGAGACAAGTATTTCACCAANNAATAATACGGTAATGGTCCATATCCGACATTTGAGAGAAAAAATGCACGACAGCGCAGAACATCCTAAATATATCAAAACGGTATGGGGGGTTGGCTATAAAATTGAAAAGTAGGAGAGATAAAAGAAGGAATGATTATACAAAATTAAAAAGAAAAGTATTCTTTCGAATGTTTCTTATTATTTTTGCCACGGCTGCAACTGTTATCCTCCTGCGTTTTGTAATTCAAAAAANNTATTGTACAATTTTTAAAGGATACGTTACATTTGCGCGAAAACGTTGCTTTATCAATTTACCGGTTAATATTTTACAACAATATAGAAGTTATTACATTAATTGTAATTCTTGTATTTTTGGTTATTATATTTAAATTTTCAACTTCCTGGTTTACTAAATACTTCGATGAGGTCAGTGCCGGAATGGATAAACTTGCCGAGGAATCCGTTGATGAAATTACATTATCGCCGGAATTGGATTTTATGGAAAATAAGCTAAATCAGATAAAAAACAACTTGGAAAAACAAAAGAAAGCCGCGCTTGAGGCCGAGCAACGCAAAAATGATTTAGTCGTTTATTTGGCTCATGATATAAAGACACCTCTGACCTCCGTTATAGGATACTTAAGTCTTCTCGATGAAGCCTCTGATATGCCTCCTGAACAGAAGGCAAAATATGTCGGTATTACCTTGGAAAAAGCTTATCGCTTAGAGCAGCTTATCAATGAGTTTTTTGAAATCA
>DPSW01000422.1:0-157 GCA_003527145.1 Clostridiaceae bacterium
AAATTTTCATTTCATAAGGAGTATATTGCTATTGCCGAGGGCTTGATTGAAAAGGAAGCAGATATCATCGACTTGCCTATTAAGAGAGAAAGCTATCACACTATAAGGCGCATAATAAGCAAGGACGGGCAAAGAGCAGTTACTTCTTATGAGGTGA
>DPSW01000422.1:178-3877 GCA_003527145.1 Clostridiaceae bacterium
TATACGGGGGCAGCAGAGAGATAATACAAAGGCAGGCGCTCCATGCTGAAAAGATTTTTTTTATTCACCCCGCAATAGGATCAGATATTGAGCTGCATGCCAAAATACCTGAAGATATGATGCTGCTATGTGATATATTGGGCTTTTAGCCTTTACAGGATATTTTGCAGTGTAAAGGATTCTTTCTCAGGTATATGCTTTACCAGCAGCTTTAATATAGATAATTTTGATAAGGCTTGAGTTTTGTCCCTGCTTATTAAAAAAGATTCCAGCTCGGAAATATGAATGTCAAGATTATCTATCTCCAAGTGGTCAATGAGCATTGGCCAGACCTTTTTATATTTTTTCCACTGATTATGGAGCTTATCACCTTTTTCACCGGCATCANNCATTTATTGTAAATATGCCTGAGCCTATTATTGCCAGTGTCAGTATGATCGTATATAATAATGGTTTCATTTATCATCATCACCTTTTGTTTTGTCCTTTAGTTGAAACATAAACTTGTTGTCTTGGGAGATATAAGCAAATAAAACATCATCGGAGGATCTTATGTTGCTGTTATCCAGCTGCTTTGCCAACCAATTTTTATCATGGCCTGCTATAGAAAGATTTTGTAAATTTATATGACCGTCTATGATCAATGATATGGGCAGACCTTCATATGCGGCATTTATATTTAGGTCCTCCCTGATCACCGGCTTTTTATTAGTCTTAAGAATTACGCTGATTTGTCCCCCTGTTTCCAGCAGGGCATATTCTACATCATTTATATCGCTTACATCCTTTAACCTAAGCTGCTCCATCAGATCGTCAATGTTGAATCTCTGTTTTCTCAATTCATTTTCAAGTATTTTCCCTTTTTCAACCACTATGCTGGGCTTGCCAGATATAAACCTTCTGGCTGGCTGACTTTTTAAGGATATGTAAGATAGCAATGCCTCACAGATAAATAAAGTGAGAATNNGGTATGCCCACATTGCCCATAGGGATTGCTGCCAGATCAGCTATGACTAAGGCTACAACCAGCTCTGAAGGCTGAAGCTGTCCTATTTGTCTTTTACCCATCAGCCTCATTATCAATACTATTAAAAAATATAGAATTATAGTTCTAACAAAAACGATCAGCATTATAAAGCACCTCATCTTCAACACGGGACTCGACTAACATATACATTTTAACCTGATAACAGATTTATATTCATATCAATCAAAGCAATAAGCCTCCGGCTAAGCCGGAGGCTTATCAAACTCAAGACAAGGTATCCTTTGATATATCATGCAAGGCTTCTCCGGCTTCATCCGCATACATGCCTTCGACAGCCAAGTCTCCGATAGCTATTATGCCTACAAGGCTGTCACCGTCAACAACGGGTAGCCTGCGTATCTGTTTTTTGGACATTATATCGGCTGCTTCATGGACTTCAGTGTCTGAGCAGACGGTTTCTATATCTCTCGTCATAACATTAGATATTTTCTGGCTTGAGTCCTGGCCTTGTGCTACAGAACGGAGCACAATATCTCTGTCAGTAATGATTCCCACTAATTTGTTGTTTTCAAGGACAGGGACAGATCCAATATCCATTGTATTCATTATGTTTGCAGCGTCTTTTATGGTCGCATCCGATGAAATAGTTCTTACATCGCGGCTCATAAGCTCTCTGATTTTCAAATCAATCACCCTTTCAATAGTAGTCTGAATATATTTTTTCCATTAGAATTTTAAATAAATGTATAAAAAAATAGTTTAAATTGAAACATTTTCTATGAAAATATTGTATTCTTTATACATGGAGGTGATGGCGTGAACGATCAAATTAGCAAAGAACTGCTTTTATCCTGTAAGAAAAGAGACAAGCAGGCATTTTCAGAGCTGTGCAAATCATACGAAAGATATCTTTTCACATTATGCTTCAGATATGCAGGAAATGAACATGATGCATTGGATTTAGTACAGGAAATATATATAAAAATTTTTAGATTTATTGATAAATACAATATCGACAAACCCTTTCATCCATGGATCAGAAAGGTTGCGGTTAATACCTGCCTGAATTTTATAAGAGAGATTAAAAGCAATGTCATATCCCTAAACGCCGTAGCCAATAATAATGTGCCTCTTGAGGAAATATTGCCTTCATGTGAGGATTTGGAATATAGGATAGAAAAGATAGAGTTGAAAAAGACCATTGAGAAGCTGTTAAAAGAATTGACACCACGGCAAAGAATGGTCATATCATTAAGATACTATGAAGATTTGACGTATAAGGATATCGCTTTAACTTTGGATCAGCCGATAGGAACGGTTAAAACAGATCTGTACAGAGCACGAAATGCTTTGAAAGAGTATTTATCCGGAGAAATGGAGGTATGAATATGGAGTGTAAATTTGATACATCACTGCTGCAGGCATTGATTGATGATAATATCGAACCCTTGGAACTGATTTTTCTATCTGAACATTTAAAAGTATGCAAAAGCTGTATGGATGAACTGAAAATGCTTTATTCTATTGATCAAAGCCTTAAATCTCTGTTCAATGAAGATAATGAATATACGGATAAACTCTCGTCAAAAACTGAACTGGTGATAGATAACCTGTTTGCACAATTAGAAGAAGAAAAGAAGCTGAAGGATATTGTCAAGGATTCTGCGAAACTGAATGGTTTAATTATTGAAAACTCATCAAGATTTCTTGAATTTATACCTGGAATGCCATTGCTGAGAAGAATGGGAATAAGTTATATGAGAAGAATGAGAATAAGCTATAAAAATAGGATAATGAGTTATGCAATACCTCATAGAAGAAAATCACAATGAGGAGGGGAAAAATTTGATTTTGCTGACTTTTTTGTTAAAGCTGCTTCTTTCGTTGGTATTATTATTTTTTGTAATAACTGCGGTTTTGTTGCTGGTGCCTTTTTATTATCATATGGATTTGGCATATAATAAAGGTATGGCCTTAGATCTGAAAGTAAAATGGGCTAAGAGGTTCTGCTTAAATGGTATCTATAATAGTGACGCTGGATTTGTAACAAAGCTTTTTATATTCGGCAGGGAAATAACAATAAAGCCCAAAAATAAAGCAAAGCAGAAAAAAGAGCAAAAAGACAAAGCAGGTGAATATAAAAAGCATAAAAAACGAAAATTCAAGATCAATGATATTATGGATAAGTATTTTCTTGAAGAATTAATAGTATTTCTAAAAAAAATACTTATAGCCATTAAGCCGGAGCAGTTAAGAATAAAGCTTCTCTATGGATTTGACGATCCTTTTGTTACAGGTTCCGTTTCAGGGATTGTTTATTTCTTAGAGAGCATTTTCCCNNCTGCTGATTTTGAAATGGTTGTCAGCGGTAAACTCACCTTTGGTACATTTATGGTTGAATTGATCAGATTTTTATTTAAAAAAGATGTAAGAAATAAATTAAAAAATTTAATCAAAGCTGAAACTTTTAGCTAGGTATATGTGTAAATATTAATGAGATAAAGATTGAGAGGAGAGAAAAAAATGGATAATAAATTACCCATTGACAACAGTTTGGAGCTAGTATTCAATAAGCTTGAAAATTTCTTAAAAACTGAGACAGTAATAGGTGAACCCATTGCGATTGGTGAAATTACCTTGATTCCCATTATCACAGTTTCTTTTGGCTGCAGCGGCGGTTCCGGCCAGGGCAAAGACTCAAAGGGTTCTGA
>DPSW01000422.1:3920-6108 GCA_003527145.1 Clostridiaceae bacterium
CCATAAAACAAAAGCATAATTTGGAAAAACTTATTGATATGGTACCGGAATTAATAAAAAAGATAGACTTAAAGAAAGCAAATAAAAACTGCTGCAGTGATACTTCTGAAGAAGAGCAGAAAGAAGAATAAGCCCGTTAGGGCTTTTCTTTTATTGAACAGAATTTTGTGATATTCTAATGATGGAAGCGGGGTTAGTATATTATGGACATGATCAAGGCTTTGAATATTGATATAAATAAAAGGCATCTGATTTCCATTGTAGGTGCCGGAGGGAAGACCACTCTACTCTATAATCTGTCAGAAGAATTGAAACAGTTCAATAAAAAAATATTATTATCTACTACTACTCATATATACATACCGCCAAAAGAAATTAATAATGATTTGATCATAAGCAAGGATAGGAAAGCTTTGCTAAGATATGTTGAAGCCATTAGAGATAAAGGAATTTATGTGATGGGGAAGGAAATCACAAATGAAAATAAAATAAAAGGCATAGATATTCATCTTGCAGATGAGTTATATAATACTGGTGTCTTTGACTTTATGCTGTTCGAAGCCGACGGAGGGAAAAAGAAACCAATAAAGGCGCCGGCAGAGTGGGAACCGGCAGTGCCGCAATCAACTACGGTATTGATTGGAGTGATCGGCTTGGATTCACTGGGCAGGGCTGCGGGGGAAGAAACAGTTCACAGACCGGATGAGTTTTGCATCATCTGCGGATGCCGCCCTGGTGATAAAATTGACACGATCATGTTAGCCAAACTGATCAGGCACCCTCAAGGATTGTTTAAAAACGCACCTGATAATGCAAATAAGATAGTTCTGCTTAATAAAGCGGATAATTCCGGTTTAAGAGAAGCAGGATTAAAAATAAAAAGCATGGCAGAAGATGAAAATATCGGGTTTGTCATTGCTTCACTTAGAAATAAGATGTATTGGATGTGATTGATATTATAACGGGTATTATACTTGCTGCCGGAAGTTCGAAGCGTATGGGAAAACAAAAGCTGATATTGCCTTTGAAAAACAGCACGATAGTTGAAAATGCAGTAGAGACGGTTAAAAGCTGTAAAGCATTTTGGGAGATACTTGTGGTTTATCATTCTGAAGAAGTGATGGACAGGATCAAAAAATATGATGTGAAAGCTGTCTATAATGCAAGAGCAGAATTCGGTCAGAGCACTTCGGTAATTGAAGGAATAAAAAATTCTGATCCGGATGCAAAGGCTTATATGTTCATAGCAGGAGACCAACCTTTTATGACCAAAGATATTATCGAAGCGCTTATAAATGCTTGGAAGAAAAATCAAAATTCCATAATTGTACCTTGCTATGACGGAAAAAAAGGAATGCCCACAATATTCCCCGTGGAATTCAAACAAGAGCTTATGAACATCACAGGTGATACCGGAGGAAGAACGATTATACAAGGCAATTCCGACAGGGTGATGTTTGTTGACTTTTATGGCACAATGGCAGGATTTGACATCGATACCCCTGAAGAATATAATGAGACGCTGAAAATAATATAGGTATTGATTAAATCCCTTTTATAATGATATAATATAATTTGAAATCTAATGGGCGGTTAGCTCAGCTGGTTAGAGTGCCACGTTGACATCGTGGAGGTCGTTGGTTCGATCCCAATACCGCCCACCAAAGCATGAAATCATAAGCATTAAAAATTGCGGTGTTATGCACCGCAATTTTTGAATAATAAGCCATTCTTATTTTAGATTTTCAGGATTTAAGCCTTCCAGCTCTTTTAGTACAAACAGGCCGTTTTTCCGCACCAGCACATCGTCAAACCATATTTCTCCGCCGCCGTATTCAGGAGTTTGAATGAATACCAAATCCCAATGCACAGCAGACTTGTTTCCGTTGAAACAATCATCGTAAGAGCTGCCGGGGGTAAAATGGAAGCTTCCCATAATCTTTTCATCAAAGAGGGTATCCTTCATCGGCTTTGTTATATACGGGTTTACACCTATGGCAAACTCACCCACATAGCGAGCGCCTTCATCGGTATCAAATATTCTGTTTATTCTTTCGGTGTCGTTTGCTGTTGCTTTTATGATTTTTCCCTTTGAAAATTCCAGCTTGATGTTCTCGTATGTAAAGCCTTGATATTCTGAAGGGGTATTATAGGTTATATATCCTTCGACTGAATCCTTTACTGGGGC
>DPSW01000146.1 GCA_003527145.1 Clostridiaceae bacterium
TCGTTTATCTTATACCAATGGCGAATATCCATATCAGCAGCTTCGTGCACCTTATGAATTTGCTTGCAGGATCTTACAAAATCGATATTTTCCGGTATGTGCCTGTTTAGTATTTCTGTAATCCATCTTGTAAGCGATGCTTCTACAAAGCTGTCTATTATTGGCTGACTCATTACATCATTATGCAAGAGAACTTTGGATTTTTCCGGATATTTTTTAAAGCTTATCATATTTTCGTATACTGTTACAGGGTGAACGCCAAAAAGCTTTTCTCTTTCTGCATCTGAATATTCATCATAAATGTTTTTTTCGCTAATGTATTCCCTATCCTTGTTTAAATAAAATTTATCCTCACCCTTTGTTTTTTTCAAATTGCTATACATCTGGTTTAAAGAATAACCTCCGCCGGCTGCCGCTTTAATTCCATCTATCATGGATTGATATGCTGCCGCAATTGATAAATAAGAATTTGTCATAGGGTTTGGAGAACGTATTTCGAACCTTGTCGCAAGAGGATTATCCATATCGCGTATTAAACCGATCAGGACAGTCCTGTTTCTAGAAGGTGTATCCACATGGTGCCCTAATGACGCTACTATGCATACAGGAGCCTCAAAGCCGGGTTTTAGCCTATTCAATGAATCTATGGTGGGAGATATAAATGGGTTTATAACTTCATAATTATTCAGCAGGCCCATTAGGGCACCATATCCTATTTTATTTAAGAAGCTTTCCTTTATATCTTTCGGGGAGAATAAATTAACTGTACTGCCATCATTGAGTCTTGCTGCAACCCCTATGTGGGTATGCTTGCCGCTTCCTGCCACTCCTTCTATGGGCTTAGCCTGAAAGGTGACTTCAAGGCCATTTTTTCTGAAAACCTCTTTTATTATAGTCCTGACAACCAAGTCGTTGTCGGCGGCTTGCAATGAGGTAGAGTATTTCCAGTCTATTTCNNTCGGCAGTCTGAAGTGATTCCGAAAATCTCCAGTCTATTTCAAGCTGCTCCATTATATGCGTCAGGTTTCCCGAGTCATCCAGCTTGGCCTTTATTCCTCCGACTTCTTTATGGCCCATTTCAGGATGAAGTCCATATCTGTCCATGAGCAATAAGGATTGCTCCATTGATGTTCTGACAGATCCCTTAGTCCTTTTCCAGTATTGCTCATGCAAAACCTGGGATGCAGATAATGCTTCTATATCAGCTTTATCATTAGGTGTTTTTACCCAGAATTCTAATTCGGTAGCTGATGTAAGAATTATTTCATTTATATCCTCTGATTTTATTGTCGTTCCTTCCAACAAATCTGGATTTTCTTTTATGATTGCCAATAATGAATCTGAGAAATTGATGATGGCNNTTCGCAATGTACCTACAGGTTTATCGATATTGCCATCTATATGTTCAAAATTATAATCTACATACCAATTTGAATTCAGATCTGCTACAATATCAACCTTACCGTTATTGAGTGTAGCTATGCCAGGCATAACAACGCTGGAGCCGTCAGTTTGAACTGCCCCGCTTAAAAATTCATCAGTGTTGCTTAAAAAGTTTTTAATAGGTATCTTCTCATCTGTATCATTTCCGGACAAATCTATACCCATGAGAGATATAAATTTTACTTCTGGATGACCCTTTATCAATTGAACAAGCTCATCTTTGGTCATTGTGTATGGTTTAATTAAAAAGAGAAGAGCTTCTTCCAATACTTTAGACAGACAGTTCAAAATATGCACCTCCGATATTATATTTTGATTTACAAGAACCGTTGCTTTAAATTCTTCAATAAAACCTTTTTATTATAACACCACTTAAAATCAATGTAAATAAAAAAATATGCATATCACTGCATATTTTTTATTATAATAGGATGTTTATTCTAAATTAATAAGGTTTTCTTTCAGCAGCTCCTGTATGGCAAATAGTATGCCTATTTTGGCATGATCGTAAGTTATGCCTCCCTGCAAATATGCTATAAATGGTGGTCTAACAGGCGCATCAGCGCTTAATTCAATAGAGGAGCCCTGAACAAACCCTCCTGCAGCCATTATCACCTCATCATTATATCCGGGCATACTCCAAGGCTCAGGCGTTACAAAGGAATCGACGGGAGAGCCGGATTGAATTCCCCTGCAAAAAGATATGAGGGTTTTTCTATCATTGAACTTTATGGCTTGAATAATATCGCTTCTGTCTGAATCAAAGCCCGGATTTACCTCATATCCAAGATCTGAAAAAATTTTAGAACAAAATACTGCCCCTTTAACAGCTTCCGATACTATATGGGGAGCTAAAAATAATCCTTGAAATAATAATCTGGTAATGCCTAGAGTTGCTCCGCATTCCTTGCCAATGCCCGGAGCTATCAATCTGTCTGCTGCCATTTCTACATACTTTGCTTTTCCGGCCACATAACCTCCTGTAGGCGCAATGCTGCCTCCGGGATTCTTTATGAGCGAGCCTGCTATTATATCTGCGCCCTTTTGTGTTGGTTCGTAGAAATCCAGGAATTCGCCATAGCAATTATCAACCATGCAGCAGATTTGCGGGTTTAAGGATTTAACAAAGCTTATCCCTTCTTCAATATCTTTTAAGCTCAGTGATTTTCTCCATCCATAGCCTGTAGATCTTTGTATCAATACTAACCTGGTTTTTTTATTTACACTTTCCCTTATT
>DPSW01000197.1 GCA_003527145.1 Clostridiaceae bacterium
TCAATATCTCAGCTCCGGTGATTATCAGAAAGCCTGTTTCTTTCATCAAAGCTTCGGATTCTTTCTTTATTTCATTGCTCTCATGGTCTGTAATGCATACCCCATGAAGTCCCATCTCCATTGATCTGTATACTATTTCCTCCAGAGTGATAAAGCTGTCTCCAGAATATTTGCTTTCGTGCAAATGAGTGTCAATAAGCATTTCTATTCTCCGTGCATAATTATATCTATGTTAATTATAGTCTTTATGGAGTGAGTGTATGAAATGGATAATATCTATAGAAGCAAAAGTACCTATAGATATTATCTATAGGTACAAATAACTTTCTCGATTTTATCGAATACTGCCTCCCATGAAAATCTGCTCTTTATGATTGCCGGCACGTCTATAGGTATGGATTTTCCGTGTTTCACATCATCTATTTGCTGCCTTAAAGCCGAGGCCAATCTTCTTTCATAATTTGGCATTTCGCTTTTCAAAGGCTTATCAATGCCTTCCAAAACAGGCAATTTCACAAAGCTCACAACTCCTGACTTTGCTATGTCCTTACCCATCCACTGCCGCATGCCCGGCAGATCATTGGCAACCACTCTCAAGCCTGAGGCAAGAGCTTCGATAGTCACTAGAGACAACCCTTCATAGTAAGAAGGAAGAATAAATATATGGGATTCCCTATAGGCCTGTCCCAATGCCGGCTGGCTTATTTTGCCCAAAAATTCAATAGAGCAGGGGCTGCTCTCCGCCAGAGCCCTTATGACCTTTTCCTGAACTCCTGAACCCGAGCCTGCAAGTGCGAGACTTATTTCATCGGCTCCATAAGACAGCAAAGACATGGCAGTGATGAGCGAATTCACCCCTTTGGCAAAGCTGAGCTTGCCTGCATATATAAGCTTTATGGGCTTTGCCGCCGGCTTGACTCCCGGAGGATAAAAAATGCTTTCATCATAGCCTCCGCCTGTGACCATTATTCTATCTCTTTGAACACCGTACTTTTCAACAACGGCATCCCGCTGATGACTGCTCAGCGCTATTATTCCTTCCAGCTTTCTCACCCCATTGATAACATAATCCCTATGTCTTGAAGCGCAATCCAATTGCCTCAAATCAGTTCCATGGCATATTGCTATGGCGGCAATATCAGGCAGAAGCTCTTTAACATAAGCAGTAAGTATCCATAGATGGTGAGATATGATCATATCAGGCTTAAAGCTGCGGGCGGCTTCAACAATAACGGATTTGAAAGCCGCTTTCCACTTCTTTAGCATTTTCTCATCCATATCGCAGTATTTAGTGCTTTCATAAGGCATCACATCGCTCATTCCCGGCACAGGAAAAGGAAGCTCTTGGGTTTCAAATTCCACCTTATAAAAGGTTTCATCCGAAAGACCGCCAATATCCCATTTCTTATCCTTCGAAGATACACCGGCAATCAAAGCCTGCTCATAGCCTTTCATACTGCCTATTCTCAACAGATTTTCAGCAAATATTCCGCTTCCCGTCTCGCCGGGTTTTTGTGAAATTATATGAAGTATTCTCATATCAAACCCTCATCCGGCCCGTTAAATCCTTGCCCTTCTGATAATCGTCCAGTAAGGTAGGCTTTTCACTCAAAATCTGCTCTACCAATTGCTGCACTATATTTGTGCTTTTAAAATTATGAGGCATGTTCTCTATATATTTATTTATATCCTCGGGTCTGTCCATACCTGCCTGTTTCAAGAAATTGAACAATATATCGGCCCTGCCCATGACTATTTCTTCCTCTTCTGCACCCATGAGCTCCTGCACCCTATTGTAAAGAAAGGATGCCAGTTCATAATGATTGGAAAATGGCACGGCTTGCCTGCTTACCCTTTCGTTGAAAGCCTTTTGAAGTCTCTTTAAGGCGATTTCTCCGGAAAGTATCATGCCGTTCAGTTCATCCAGGATTTCATATTCATCTCTTGAGAGCTTTCCGCTCAGAGGTTTATATACCAGATCATGCTCTACCTCAGCCCAGGCGTGCATGAGTACGGTAGCTATCTGAATCTCGATCAAAGCATCCGAATAGCTATTGTCCTCTTTATAATGCTGCGGCTTCAGCTTAACTCTATAGTGGGTGGCGTGATAGCCGGAAAAAACCTTTTTGTATATGCCTGAACCTCCATTGGGTTCTAAATCCTGGGGGAACTCTTTGATCTCAACGACATCAAAACTGCTCTTAACAAACTTCTCTACCTCTTCCTTATCTCCCGGGAAATATAAAGCGATTCTCACCCCCGCCAGATCAACTATATCCTCATAAATCTCTTCAATATTTTTATATTTGTTCTTCTCGTTTCTTTTGATCAGCTTATCCTTGAGCTTATCCGGCCTTTTTGCTCTATAGGTTACGATAGCTCTGATACCGGCCGTTTCCAGCTCGTTCTCGCATACTTGAGCGCAAAGCTTTGAAGCACCTTCATAATAATCAATATCCCTTATATATTGATTAAGAAACCGGCTTAAAACTTCCATATATACACCTCACTAAATAATTGCCCTGTTATAGGTTTTACCCTAATATCATTATAGCATTATTGTAATCAAGTTGATATTTTATGCGAAAATTTAAAAGAGCAAGACAAAATAGAAAGAAGGTAAATGAAGGAGCCTTCCTCTAAAACTCAAGCTTTGGCATAAAGATGATGCCATATTTACCTCCCAAATTGAATATCCAAAATTGAGAAGAAAGTCGCCTATGCCTATGCTATAATTGCAGTATCAGGCAGCAGATCCCCACCAGTGCACAAATGATCCTATGGCAAAGGCTTAGCGGGAGGTGCGGTTCCGGAAATACAGGACTATGAACCAAAAAAGAAAAAGGAGGCGGCAAAAAAATGACACGGGAAGAAATGTGGAAAGCAGTATCCGAAAATGATGCATCCTATGACGGTATCTTTTTCTATGCGGTCAGGTCCACCGGAATTTATTGCCGTCCCTCCTGCAAATCAAAAATACCGAGACGTGAAAATATTTGTTTTTTTGATACTGCGGAGCAAGCGAGAGCCGCCGGCTTTCGTCCCTGCAAGCGATGCAGAAGCGACCTTTTAGATTATCAGCCAATCAAAGAAATTGCAGAAAGGGCAAAACGGCTGCTGGAGGACTCCTTTCGCAAGAGATGTGGACTGAATCAGGAGCTGCGGCATCTGGGGGTGTCCCAGCGCCGCATGGTTGAAATCTTTAAGGACGAATACGGCGTTACGCTGTCTGAATATGTGGGCAATCTCCGTTTGGCGGAAGCAAAACGGCTGCTTTCAGATACCAATGACGAGATCATTGACATCGCATATTCCATAGGATTTGGCGGTCTATCATCGTTTTATCGCTTTTTCAAAAACAGTACAGGGTTATCCCCTGCTGCATACAGAAAGGAGCACAGAGAATGAGCAAGCACGCTTTCTATGATTTTGAATTTGGAATTTTGAAGATCGGATACACCGATAGGGCAATCGTTTTGTTGAAGCAAGCGGAGCAAATCGATGCCGACAACGAGCCTTCTGCGCTTTCCGATCTGGCTTTTGAACAGATACGCGCATATCTCAAAGGCACGCGCAAGATATTCGACTTCCCATACGAGCTTCATGGCACGGAGTTTCAGAAAAAAGTGTGGAATGAGCTTTGTAAGATTCCTTATGGTGAAACCCGCACATATAAACAAATAGCGGCAGAGGTCGGCAATCCTAAAGCAAGCCGCGCAGTGGGCATGGCGAACAATAAAAACCCGATGATGCTCGCCGTTCCATGCCATCGGGTAATCGGAACAAACGGCGCTCTCACCGGTTACGCAGGCGGCCTTGATATGAAAAAAGCCCTGCTGGAGCTTGAGCGGAGCCAAGCGGCATACAAGGAGGGGCAGTAAATGAGCGGTATTAGGATTCCAAGTATTAAAATTTCTGACATCGATATGGGGACATGCTATTTTAACCCCGGCTGCGCACTAAGTATCTACAAGCCTGAATCCGGGCAAAAGTTACTGAATATGCTGAACAAACACTTCGGGCCGGTGCAGCTGCACAGCATTTGCTGTCATCACGATCCTAAGCTGCCCCATGGCTCTACCATCATAAATAACTGCGCAGGCTGCGACAGAAGATTCCGTTCCTTATATGAAGGAATAAAGACTATCTCACTATGGGAAGTATTGGACAGCATCGAAAATCTACCTCTGCCGGATCATACCGGACTGACGGTCTCGGTGCAAGACTCTTGCTCATACCGGCCAAAGCCCCAGGTACATGCTGCAGTCAGAAGGATTTTGCGGAAAATGAATATGGAAATCATCGAGTCCAAATACAGCGGAACAAGGTCCATCTGCTGTGGCGATAATTTCTATCCGCAGCTTTCGATCGGAAAAGTTACAGAGCTGCAAAAAAAGCGTGCTGCCCAGATGCCTTGCCAGGATGTTGTGGTCTATTGTGTATCCTGCATTAAATCCATGGCTATCGGTGGAAAAGTGCCCCATCACATGGCTGATCTTGTCTTAAGTGAAGAAACTGAACCACAGGAAACGAGAATCGATGTGTACCACGACACGCTGAATAAGTACATCGATGAGCACTAATCAGAGTTATTAATTATAGCGTCAGGGAAATCGCTGCTTTCAGTGGCATCACACTTAGCCGACGGAGACACAATTCCTCTTTTGGAGAACGGCGTCTGTACACCAAGCTCTCTTTTTGGTGCAGTCATTGAGAGGACAGTCATATCTAAAACCACTATCATAATTTAAGGAGCTGATGTAAATGGAATGGATTACAAGACTGAACACCGCCATTGGGTATATTGAGGAAAACCTCACTAATGATATTGATTGCGAGCAGCTGGGCCGGCTGGCTTGCTGTTCTTCCTATCACTTTCAGCGGATGTTTGGCTACATGGCGGGGATGCCGCTGTCCGAGTATATCCGCCGCAGAAAGATGAGCCGCGCAGCTGTGGATTTACAAAGCGGCGAGGAAAAGATTATCGATATCGCAGCAAAGTACGGCTATGACTCGCCTACTGCGTTCAATCGTGCATTCCAAAGCGTGCATGGCTTTCCGCCGTCGCAGGCCAAGGAAGAGGGCCGAACACTGAAATCCTTCCCGCCCATCAGCTTTCAGATTATGATCAAAGGAGCGGTACAAATGGATTACAGGATCGAGAAAAAGGACGCATTTCGCATTGTGGGCATCAGCGCCCCGCTGGAAGCTGAGATTGAAAAGAACTTTGAAACGGTGCCCCTGTTCTGGGGAAAGGCTGCACAGGACGGCACTATCCCGAAGCTGTGTGACAAAATGAACAGCCAGCCTATGGGCATTCTGGGAGTCAGTGCCTGCAGTGATACAGCTGAAAACTGGCGGTATTATATAGCTGCTGCCAGCACAGCCGAAGCTGGAGAGTTCGAAGAATACATGGTCCCGGCCTTTACATGGGCTATTTTCAGCGGGCAGGGCACCGGGGTTTCCATTCAAGAATTGGAGCGGCGCATTGTTACCGAATGGCTGCCAACCTCCGGCTACGAGTATGCCAAC